>CAZOUL010000064.1:0-3945 GCA_964583025.1 uncultured Candidatus Saccharibacteria bacterium | reverse complement strand
TACTCCGTGGCGCCAACTGCCTGGATAATGAGTTCGATTGCCTCTTGGTTGGAGTTCAACCGGGGCGCGAAGCCACCCTCGTCGCCGACCGACGTTGAGTGGCCCATTTCATGCAGGGTCTTTTTGAGCGCATGGAAAATAACCCGGCCGATCGTCACCTTCTCGCGAAACGGCCGGCTATCAGCCGCCGGCACCACCATAAACTCCTGGAACTCCAGGTTGTTGTCGGCGTGCTTGCCGCCGTTAATGATGTTAAACATCGGCGTCAGCAGCGATTGGGCTGACTTCATCCCAGCAATGGCGTGGATATGGTCGTGAAGGGGCTTTTTCTGCGATTTGGCCGCGGCGTCGGCAACGGCGAGCGACAGCGCCAACAAGACATTCCCTCCGAGCTTGCTTTTATCTTCAGTGCCGTCGGCTTCTAGGAGTACCACGTCAACGCGCTCTTGCTGTACTGGATCAAGCCCCACCAGCTGCGGGGTCAGGGCTTCGACGTTACGCACCGACTGCGCCATGTCTTCGAGCTTAAACGCCTCGTGGCTGCCGGTGGAAGCGCCCGAGGGCACCGAGGCCCGGCCAAGCGTTCCGTCGTCAAGGCGGACATCCACTTCGATCGTTTCATTCCCGCGAGAATCAAGAATGATCCGTGCGCGCGTTCCCTGAATTGCTGCCATCCCTCCTCCTTCTTTCTAGGCCGCTGCCTGGGTTGCGACTGGACGTCCAGCTGCTGGCGAGCGCCCGCTGAGCATAGCGAGGTAATAACTGGTGTAATCCGCCCAAAGACTCCCGGCCAAGAGCGTACCCAGCTGGGTCGGGGCTTCGAGAACGAGGCCGAAAGATGGTACCTGCGCCTCATCGAAACGCCGCCGAGCGGTTCGGGCATCCTCTTCGTCGGTGCTCGCGATAATGAGCGTTGGTCGATGCAACGCTCCCTCCTTTGCAAATCGGGTACTGTCAGTATGCGCCACGGTCGCCAGGTCGTCAACGAGCGACCAAGTGCCACCCCACCGCTGGAGTTGCTGGCGCCAGTAGGATCCGAGTACCCGGAGCCCTCGGCCAGTGAGAATGAGCGGCATGGCGCCGTAAAATTTGGCGGCGAACATTTTGGCACGGTTCTGGTCGGTCGGCGTTTCCGGAGCGAGAGCCCGGCCTAGTCCAGGCAGGTGGGCAAACGAGATTGGCAGGTCATCCCATCGGCCGAGAGAAAGGAATGATAGCCGGCCGAGAACACCAAGGGTGACCATGATCATGTATCCGTTGGCGGTCGCCGGATCGGTCCCGTAGTGGATGGCATAGTGGGGAACACGGTATTTCCGACAGAGCGACCCAAGTTCTCCGCCGGAAGAAACCGCGACCAGCCGGGCTTGGCGTTGGGCAGCAAACTGAAAGGCTCGGACGATGTCCGGGCTGTTGCCTGTGTAGTCGAGGGCGATAATGAGAGACTGGGCAGTGACGAAATTTGGCAGGCCATCGGCTGACGCCACAACGGGGATTGAACCGTCGACAGAGGCGAGCTCTTGGGCAATGGCCGCTGCCAGCCGGTGGTCGGGCGCAGCAAGCACTACGACATGCTGGCTCTTCAAGTAGTGGGTAGGCAGCGCGAACTCGCTCATCGCCAGCCACGCGGCCGAAAGTTGGTCGGGAAAATCTTTCAGACCTTGGACAAACTGCGTGGCGTCGTAGCGCTCGAATGTGGTCTGGTCGTCCAGGTTCACCATGACTGGAATCGTAGCAGGGGGATCGGCGCCCAGCAACTCGGTGCTATCGGGTGAGTCGAATCACCGGCAAGATCGTAGCGTCAAGAATGATCTGATCGTCGAGCGACCTCTCGAGTTGCGTCGCAATACTATCGAGCATCGGCGAGGTAATGAGTTGGCTGGTGCGCAGCGTGAAAGCGACCTGCGTCGCCTCGCCACTCGCCCGGACATCCACCCGTTCGAGCTCACGGGCATCAATGCCAGGAACCGTGTTTAGTACCACTGCCCGGCTCACGGCAACGCGCTGGTTCTGGGTGACGATGGCAATAAGCGAGTAGGTGAGTGGGATCGCCAGCAAGGTGATCAGGGCCGCCGACCAACGGATCTCCCGCATCAAGAGCTCTTGGTCTCCCTCGTCAGCGCTCGCCGGACGGAAGCCGAAGAGCAGGAGGAAGACCGTGCTGGTAAAAACCAAAACGACCAGGTTCGTCAGGAAAAGCAGGAACGCGCCGGACGCAGCCACGAGATCAACGGCAACCAGGCTGTGTCCCAAGACGCCGAGCGGCGGCAACAGGGCCGCGGCGATAAGTACCCCGACCAATGAATCCTTCACCCGCGCAGAAATCACGGCGAAGGCGCCCGCAGCACCCGTAAAGAGAGCAATAAAGAGGTGGATAATGTTGGGATTGGTCCGTGAGAGAATTTCTTCCCCGGGCAGTGATTTGAACGGCGAGAAGAAGCTGATGATAATTGCCAGTGCAACCGCGCCGAGCACTGCCTTTGCCAGCGCCCACAAGGTATTGCGGAGCAGGCCGACCCGGCCCGTGACAACGGCCAACGACAGCGCCATGATTGGTTCGAAGAGGGGAGCGATAAGCATCCCGCCGATCACCACTGGGCTGGAATCGATGATGAGACCCAGGGTCACGATGACTGCGGCCACCCCGGTCAGAATGTAGAACCCCTGCTGAGGAGACTTTGCCTGAGAAAGTTGCTTAGCGATCGTGCGTCGTCGCGACGCGGTCACGGTGGGCAAGAGACGTACCATGTCCCTCCTGGTAACTTGCCATGAATGTTTGTACGGCGTCGACCACCGGGCCGAGCGACGTCCCTTCGATGTAGGTGTCCGCTTTCTTCTTCACGATCTCATTGTAGCGGACGCCACCAAAGCCAATGAAACAATCAACGACGGACTGCTGGCGCAGGTCCCGCACGGCGTCGGCCACGAAGATGACTGGTCCAGACTTGCCAATTTCGGCGAGCACCATCCCTTGGCCTTCATCAGTAATGAGTACATTGTCGGCGTCATAGCTACGGTACTGGCCGTCGGCGGTAAACTCGAGGTCAACGGCGCACACACCGAGAGCAGAAATACCAAGGGCCCGGGCAGTTTTTAGGATCGCCGGCCGATAACTCGCTGACACAATGAAAATCCGGCAGCCCATCGCCTTGAGAGCATCAATCGCTTCCTTTGCTCCTGGAACGATGTTCTCGGCGTATTGGTCGGAGAGCCAAGCAATGTCAGAGAGTGATGGCCGGTACAGTTCGAACCGGCGCTCAAAGACGGTCCGAAATGACTCATCGGAGTTGAGGGCGTCCTCCATGATCCGGGCAACCTGCTCAGCGTCCATCCCCTTGCGCTGGGCAAGGACGACCGGGCCTTCGATTGTCACCAAGGTGGAATCGAAGTTGAAGGCAACGTTCACTTGTTGGGAGTTAGACTGGTTCATAAGTGCCATTCATGGATGTGTCAGCCACGGCTAGAGACTCAATTGGTGGACCTAGCCGGAGTCGAACCGGCGACCTTCGCAATGCGAATGCGACGCTCTACCAACTGAGCTATAGGCCCCTGCCTCAGTCCTGGGCCGTATTGGCCCGATCTACCCTGCGAATCATACCATATTCCTGGTACTATAACACCATGGAAATCCTTGATATCCATCCCGACAATCCCGAGCCGGACATCGTCGAGGAAGCCAGACGGATCCTGAGACGGGGCGGCGTTCTTGTCTACCCGACCGACACCTGCTATGGCCTAGGGTGCGATGCAAGGAACGAACGCGCGAAACAGCGGATTGCCTCGATGAAGCGGCGGGATGAAGGAAAACGCTTCTCGGTGATTGTCCGCGATATAGAGCATGCTGGGGAAATTACTCATATCACGGACGAGCAACGTCTCATCCTCTCCGAGTACTTCCCCGGCCCGTTCACCTTTATCCTCCTGAATGCTGATTTTCGGATTCTTGCC
>CAZOUL010000063.1:0-4068 GCA_964583025.1 uncultured Candidatus Saccharibacteria bacterium | reverse complement strand
TCAGAGCGAGTACCAGCGGTTCGGCTCGCTTGTCCAGTCAGCGCGGTAAAGTCTTTTATCTTACGTTCGGAAAACGTATAGTGGATTGATGGATCGTTTTTCTCTTCAGGCGCCGTATGCTCCGGCTGGAGACCAGCCGGAAGCCATCACTAAACTCTCTCAGGGTATTTTTGAGGGTGTCACCAACCAGACCCTCCTGGGCGTCACTGGGTCAGGAAAAACGTACACGATCGCTAATGTTATAGAAAAAGTCCAACTTCCCACGCTTGTGATCGCTCATAACAAGACGCTCGCTGCACAGCTAGTGCAGGAGTTTCGGACGTTCTTTCCAAAAAATGCGGTCGAGTACTTCGTTTCGTACTACGACTACTACCAACCGGAAGCCTATCTTCCAGGCACTGATACCTACATAGAAAAAGAGGCGGACATCAACCAAGAAATCGACCGCCTCCGCCATGCAGCTACATCGGCCGCCCTCACGAGGAAAGACGTCATCGTGGTTGCTTCGGTTTCAGCTATTTATGGCCTTGGATCCCCTGAAGAGTACCGCCAAACAGTGCTCGTCATCGAGAGCAACGCCGATCTTGGTCGTGACCAACTCATCCAGCGCCTGGTGAGCATGTTCTATGTACGAAGCGACACCTATGAACGTGGGACATTTGCGGTGAGAGGATCAACGGTCGAAATTGTGCCAGTTGAAGAAGAGCGGGTTTACCGAATTCGCTACACAGGGGATGCCATCCAACATCTGGAAACACTCGATCTTGTCACCCGGAGAGTGGTTGATGCGCCAGCGCAGATCACGATCTTTCCCGCTAAGCACTTTGTGGTTCCCCCTGAGAAAATGGTGCGGGCGCTCAAGAGTATCGAGCAGGAGCTTGTCCAACAGGTGGCATCATTGAGAGCAGTCGGCAAGGATCTCGAGGCTGATCGACTCGAACGTCGAACCAGGTTCGATATCAGCATGATGCGGGAAGTGGGATATACGAATGGCATCGAGAACTACTCTCGCCATATGTCTGGGCGATCACCGGGCGAGCCACCCGATACGCTCCTTGACTATTTTCCCGACCGCTTCCTCACGGTTATCGACGAATCTCATGTGACAATCCCACAGATCCACGGTATGCACGAAGGCGACCGAGCCAGAAAGGAAGCCTTGGTGAGTCATGGCTTCCGACTACCCTCAGCGTTCGACAATCGACCGCTGAAATTCAAAGAATTCGATGAGCGCACGCCGCTAAAGGTATTTCTCTCGGCAACACCTGGTCCATATGAACGCAAGCATAGTAGGCAGATCGTCGAGCAGATCATCCGACCGACTGGCCTTGTCGACCCGCAACTCGAAATCAGACCGATTACCGGACAAGTTGACGACGCAATTCACGAGATTGAAGCAGAAACTAGTCAAGAAAACCGCGTCTTAGCAACAACGCTGACGAAGAAAATGGCCGAGGATCTCGCTGAGCACCTTCAGAAGGAAGGGGTCAAGGCAACGTATCTGCACTCTGAGGTTGATACGATCGAGCGCATCCGTACACTCGACAACCTACGCAGCGGTTCAATTGAGGTCCTGGTTGGCGTCAATCTCCTGAGGGAAGGGCTCGATCTCCCTGAGGTTTCCCTTGTCCTCATCCTCGATGCAGACAAGGAGGGTTTCCTCCGGTCAGAAACCTCACTCATCCAAACCATTGGCCGTGCGGCACGAAACGTCCGCGGGCGAGTCGTTCTGTACGCCGACCAGATCACGGGGTCGATGCGACGAGCCCTCGATGAAACAGAGCGGCGACGGGTCAAGCAGCTCGCGTATAACGAGAAGCATGGGATTACGCCTGCAAGCATAAAGAAAAAGGTTGCGAGCATTTTGCCTGAAGAGGAGACGATGCCGACTGAAGACCTCGCGGCCCCACTGAAACTTGAAGACCTTCCTGTGATGATTCGCGATCGAGAGACCCACATGAAGACACTGGCGAGGGAGCTACGCTTCGAGGAGGCAGCACTCGTTCGAGACGAAGTCATCCAACTCCGCCGCCTTCAGCGCCAGCTTCGCCAGTAATCACCACTTAGTTCGACATTTGTTCGGTACTTGCCTATACTGTGATCCACAGGAGGAACAATTACAGACAACACCGCCAGACCCGGGTCAGTTCCGGGCTTTGGTCGTGACGTTCCAAGCGATATGAATCCACACACCCACATCCAAATCCGGGGGGCACGCGAGCACAACCTCAAGAATATTGACCTTGATCTACCGAAGCACCGCCTGATTGTGATCAGCGGTATTTCTGGTTCAGGGAAATCATCTTTGGCGTTCGACACGATCTTTGCTGAGGGTCAACGGCGCTACGTGGAGTCACTTTCCGCCTACGCCCGCCAATTCCTCCAACAGAAGGGCAAGCCGGATGTCGACACCATCGAGGGACTCTCACCGGCAATTTCAATCGACCAAAAGACAACCGGCCACTCGCCTCGTTCAACAGTAGGGACGGTCACTGAAATCTACGACTACCTCCGCCTTCTTTTTGCCAAGATCGGCATTCCCCACTGCACTCAGTGCGGAGCCAAGGTTCAACGAGCGACTGTTGACGAAATTGTCGACCAGATCTTGTCCTCCTGCAGCGCTGGCCAGGAGCTAGCAATGTGGGCACCAGTCGTTCGAAGTCGGAAAGGGGAACACGGAGAGCTTCTACGGGGTTTGTTCGCCGAGGGATTCTCATTGGTTCGTATCGACGGGGAACTCGTCGAACTCACTGAGTCCCCCAGCAAGCTTGCGAAAACCATGAAACACGATATCGACCTCCTCATTGATCGTTTCGCTCTTTCCGACCAATCACTCTCCCGACTTGTCCAAGCAATTGAATTGGCGGCCGAGAAAACCGGTGGGGCGCTGAGTGTCGAATGGCATGGCACAGCAGTATCGTTCAACCTTCACCTTATGTGTCCCCAGTGCGGCACGAGCGTCGAGGAACTAGAACCGCGTTCATTTTCTTTCAATAGTCCATACGGAGCATGTCAAACCTGTGACGGCCTTGGATTTCATAAACGGGTTGACCCTTCGCTTATCCTTCCTGACCCCTCACTCACCATTGCCGAGGGCGGACTGCTTCCCTGGAGCTACTCCGCAAAAAACTGGTACGGCTTCCTCCTCCAAGCGGTCTGCGAGCACTTTCGCATTGACACTCACCGCCCACTCAAGAACCTGAGCGACGACGAACGAGCGCTTCTGCTTAAGGGTCTGGAAAAGCCAGTGCGAATACCGGCCACATCCTACAGCTCTGGCCGGCCCCGTGTTTTTCATGTGAACTTCCGCGGCATCATTCCTATGCTTGAACGGCGCTGGCGAGAAACTGAGTCGGAATCAGTCCGGCGCGACGTCGAGCGCTACATGACCGAACTTCCCTGCCCTGCCTGTCACGGTGCTCGACTGAAACCTGCGGCGTTGGCAGTCACTGTCAACGGAGCGACGATCCATGAGTTGTCGCAGTTGGCGATGAATGAGTTGCTCGGACGGATCCGTTCAATGGAACTTTCTGAAAGAGAACGACTCATCAGTCAGAGAATCATGAAAGAGATCGAGGCCCGAATCGAGTTTCTCGCTAATGTCGGGCTCGACTACCTCTCCTTGGGGAGGACAGCCAACACACTCGCCGGAGGAGAGGCACAACGAATCAGACTCGCCAGCCAAATTGGTAGCCGGCTGACCGGTGTGCTGTACGTCCTCGATGAACCCTCGATTGGCCTGCATGCCCGCGACAACGCCCGGCTGATCAAAGTACTGCAATCACTGCGGGATCTGGGCAATACCGTGATCGTTGTCGAACACGATGAAGAGACAATTCGGGCGGCAGACTACGTCGTCGACATCGGGCCGGGTGCAGGCAAACATGGCGGCCAGGTGATGGCCAAGGGGACTCCGGAGGAAGTTTCGACCAGTGACCAATCGCTCACTGGTCGGTACCTTGCTGGTCAAGAAGCGATTACTATCCCCAACACGCGACGCCAGCCGAAAGCATTTGTTTCTGTCTACGGTGCTCGGGATCATAACCTCAAACGAGTGAATCTGCATGT
>CAZOUL010000062.1:0-4103 GCA_964583025.1 uncultured Candidatus Saccharibacteria bacterium | reverse complement strand
CAATCAACAGAAATTCTCAAGGAGACGACTTACATCATCATGAACAAAGAGGAGGCCGAGCTCTATACCGGGGAAGAAGGAGCCGACGTTCCTCAGCTGCTCTCAGCGCTGTTGGCGCTTGGTCCGGAAATGGCCGTAATCACCGACGCCACCAAGGGTTCCTACGCCACCGACGGGACCACGACTTGGCATTTGGGAACCCGGCCCGAGATTCCCAGAATTGAGGCAACGGGGGCGGGTGACGCTTATGCGAGCGCTTTTGCGGTGGCATTGCTCGAGAACCAACCGGTTCCGGAAGCAATGCGGTGGGGAACCTTTAATGCTGAGTCGGTCATCCAAAAGTTTGGGCCGCAGGAAGGAATTCTCACCAAGCAGCAGCTTGCCGATGAGATTCAGCGCAATCCCGAGTTTGTGGCCAAGGAACTATAAGGTAGCGCAGGGAGCTGCCCGGAACCACCGATGAACCGGGATGGGAGAGGAGGATAGTTGAAAATTTTTGTGACGAGAAAGATCCCGAAGAATGGGATTGAACTGCTGAAAGCTGCACACGAGGTCGAGGTCTATGAGAAAGACCAGGTGATTCCACGGACAGAACTCTTGGAGAAAATTGCCGGCAAGGACGCGGTGGTGACGGTGCTCACCGAGCAGGTGGATGCCGAGTTTTTTGATGCGGCCGGCGACCAGCTGAAGGTCGTGGCCAATTATGCGGTCGGCTTCGATAACATCGACGTTCGTGAGGCAAGTAAGAGAGATATCTTCATCACCAATACTCCAGGCGTCCTGACGGAGGCGGTGGCTGAACATACCTTCGCCCTCATGATGACGGTGGCACGCCGGGTCGTGGAGGCCGATGATTTTGTTCGGGCGGGAAAATTTTACCACTGGATGCCGCTCGGTTTCCTCGGTCCCTCCCTTTGGGGAAAGACAATCGGCATTGTCGGCTTGGGCCGGATCGGCTCATGGGTGGCGGAAGCGGCTTTTCGGGCATTCCATATGAAGGTGCTATACCACGATCCCGATCGGCACGACGAGTTCGAGATGAAGCTTGATGCCGAGTACCATGAGCTACCGACGCTCCTCAAGCGTGCCGACGTCGTGACCCTTCATGTGCCGCTCGTGGACTCAACCCGACACCTCATTGGGAAAAAAGAGCTCGCTCTCATGAAAGAAACGGCAATTCTCGTCAATACTGCCCGTGGGCCAGTCGTTGATGAGTCGGCACTGTACAGCGCGCTGAAAGACCGGAACATTTTCGGCGCCGGCTTGGATGTGTTCGAAGACGAGCCAAAGCTCCACCCGGGACTTGCCAAGCTTCCTAACGTCGTCCTCACCCCGCACATTGCTTCAGCGACCACTGAGGCCCGCGAAGCAATGGCTGAGATCGCCGCCCAGAACGTCTTGGCGGTGCTGGCTGGGAAACCCCCACTGAACCCTGTCAGGGCAACCGATTAGCGCTCGCTGACGATCAGGAGAACTGACTGGCCGTTCTCCGGGTCGCCATGGTTGTAATCCCCAACGGCGTTGAGGAGCGTGTCGTAGTCGTAAAGGTAGTCGGCACCTCGTTTTGTGCCCGGGTCATTCGTGATGAACTTCTGGGCGGTGTACCCCTTGACGACGAGCATGTGGTAGATCGGGCCAGGTTGGGTGAAGAAGGGATTGCCCAGTTTCTGGCCGGCGGCCGGAACAATCACCAGGTTGCCGGCGGCAAGCGCTTCCTTGATTGCCTGGGCGGTGACGTTAGTTTCCAGGACGACCGAAAGATCGTAGTTCGCCTCAATCATCTCCTTTGTCTCGGCAGCTGTTGTACTTTCAAAGTAACCGAAGCGTTCGGTTTGCCAGGTATGGAGCGCCTGCATTTCTTGGTCGGCGTCATCTGGTCCAGCAAAGTCGGTATTGGCAAAGAATCGGGCGACCATCGCCACTGACGCTTCCTCACAGTACTCTTCATGGGCTGGATCCCAGTTGCCGTGGGGCGCCTGTGAGGTGAATGGCACATCAATATTCAAGGCCTCAGGCAACGTCGTTACTCCTGGAGCCTCCGGTTCTGGGCGGGCCACGTCTCCAGACTCTCGAGGTTGGGCAGCTGGGAGGTCTCTCGGCACCGAGAGTTCATAGCGAAGGGCTGCCAGCTGCTGGTCATAGGTGTGTGCCAGAAGAGCGAGCAGGACAATGATCGCACCAAAGGATGCCGCCAATCCTAACCGTCGGTTCAGGCGACGAGTTTTACGCCGTCGATGGTGCTCTTTGAGTGAGGTGCGATGACCAGTCATAGTAAATTACGAGACAATACCACACCGTAGGTAGCCTGTCTAGGCAGATGGCTCTGGCCAGAGTTGGGCGCCAGTCTCGTCGTAGAGGCTGATCGCATCGACTGGGCACGACTGGGCGGCAAGGAGAATCGTTTGGGCGTCGTCGCTGGTCGGGTTTTTTAACACCGCGATATTTTCGTCATCAAGTTCAAACGTATTCGGCGCCAGGGCAGCGCAACTTGCTGCACCGATACAGGTCGTGCGATCAATTTCAATCCGGGCGATGCGCTTGCCGTCAACGGTGACGCCCTCGATGTCGATGGTGGGCATGATCCTCCTTGTCTCGTGTAGTGTACCGCGAAGCGTAGGCTTGGGCGAGCGCTTGTCCCGTTCGAGCAAGCCGTGCCACGCGTGCTCCTCGTCCTTGTTCGGCGGCAAGCACGTCCCTGATCGTTGCCGCAGCGCCTGAGAGAGCATTCTCTGGCATCATCCACCCAAGGCTGAGTCGGATGGTTGAGCGAGCCTCGGCCGGCGTTCGGCCAAGCGCAAGGAGTGTGTCGAGGGATTCTTTTGCGCTCGAGCAGGCGGCTCCAGCCGAGGCGGCGATACCGGCAGCATCGAGGGCGGCAACGGCGCTTGAAGCTTCGATCCCCGGAACAGTGAGGGAGATGATATTTGGGAGGCCTCTTGGGTCATGGTTGACCGTCGCGCCGGGCAGTGACTCGCAGATTCTACCCACGAGGGTATCCCGCTGCTTCCTGACTCGATCACCGATTTCGCCAAGCACGTCCCAAGTCGTGCTGAGTCCCCGCTCGAGGGCGATGGCGCTTCTTACGCTTTCTGTTCCGCCGCGGCGGCCATACTGCTGGCCTCCGCCAATGATGAGGGGAGCCAATGTGGCGCCACGGGCGACATAGAGCGCGCCGGTGCCCTGGCCGGCTCCAAGTTTGGCGCCCGAGATGGTCATGAGATCAACGCTGAGCTGGTTCGGTCCGCGCTGGTGCCAGGCAGCCAATTGCGAGGCATCGGTATGCAAGAGTGGCCGATGCCCAGTTCGTTGTGCGAATTGTTCAATCCGTTCCCGGATTTTTCCGAGTGGTTGGATCGTGCCGATTTCGTTACTGGCCGCAATCACACTGACGAGCGCAGTGCCGGTATCGAGTGCCGCATCAAGGGCTTGCAGATCGATCTCGCCGGTGGCATTGACTGGAAGTGTCGTGATTCGAACCCCTTGGCTAGCGAGGAAGGCGGCCACATCCCGGATGGACGGGTGCTCGATTGCCGAGATCATGAGGTTGGTCGCGGTGTGCTGGTTTGCGCGAACCACGCCTTGGAGGGCCAGATTGTTGCTCTCGGTTGCTCCTGAAGTAAAGATCAGCTCTGTTGGGTGGCAGCCAAGGCGCTGGGCGAGTGCGCGCCGCGCCTTCATGAGCGCTTCTTGGGACTTGCGTCCGGAGGTATGCTGGCTGCTCGGGTTGCCAAACAGGTGTTCGTGTTCGCGCATGGCAGCGTGCACCTCAGGCCAGATGGGTGCGGCCGCAGCGTAATCAAGGTAGAGAGAAGGGGTGGTATGGATCATGGCACAGTGAAATACCAGCCATTGTACGGGTCTAGGTCGTGCGCTTCAAGTCTTCTCAGTAAAACAGCACGGCCTGAGCCGCGCTGTTGGGTGCCCGAACAAAAGAAGCTAGAACCGTTGGTAGTGCTTACCGTTTCGAAGCTGGAGGATAAAGAGCGCGATGAGCAGGCCAGTATCGATCAAGAGGAGAACGCCGATGACTGCCAAGAGAAGACTGAGTCTCTTCACGGTCGTTTCAGTAATTGGCAGTTCTACCGACTCGTCCATTGCTTGCG
>CAZOUL010000061.1:0-4193 GCA_964583025.1 uncultured Candidatus Saccharibacteria bacterium | reverse complement strand
TCGCGGCAATAAGCAGCGTAAGATAGGTGAGCCATTTGCGAATCCCAACTTCGCGCTTTTCTGGATGGTGGGCAAAATCGCGATGGAGAATCGTCGCAACCCAGAGGTACACTGGAAATGCCACCACTAACGACGAACTTGCCCCGCGGATGAGCTCGTAGATCGCCCGTCGGCCCATCACCAATGGATCAGGGATGAGGACGTTGATGTACTGGAACATCAACGTTAAGAAACTGACGACGCTAATGTAGAGCGTGATCGTGGCCAAGAGATGCAAGAACACGTCCCGCGCCGTCGACCGGTTGCCACTCGCTGTTGCCACAAACCCTCCTTTGTTGCTGTATGTCCAGCCTACGCCCCGAAGGCGAGAAAGAAAATACCTAGTTGCCTCGTTGGGCGAGGCTGCGAAGAGTTTCAAACTCAGCCTCGCTGACCGGTTGAACGGAAAGCCGGGCCCGTTTGATAAGGACCATCTCCTTGAGCGAGCGAATCTTCTTGATCTCCTCAAGCGAAACAATACTGGGAAACTTCTCAACAAATGCCATATCTACCCTATCCCAGCGCGGATCCTCGGTTGGGGACTTGGGATCAAAATACGAAGACTGTGGGTTCCACTGCTCCGGGTCTGGGTAGGCTTCTTTGGTGATTTTGGCGATCCCGGCCGCACCGGTCGGCTTGGTGCTAGAGTGGTAGACAAGCACCAGATCACCCTGCTTCATTTGCCGCAGATTGTTCCGGGCAGCGTAGTTTCTAATTCCCTCCCACGAGGTCACCTTGTCGCGACAGAGATCATCGATCGAGTACTCTTCCGGTTCCGTTTTGACGAGCCAGTAATTCACAAAATTAGAAAGTTAGCGGCCGGTGACTGGCTGCAATGAGCGAATAATTTCCTGTGTTTGCTCGGTGACCGCAGGGTCATTGCTCACCCGGATATTGTACCGGTACCCATCAGTATCGAGTTCATAGTGGTTGTAGGCCCAGTTGTCACAACCATGGTAGTAGTCGGCCTCGCCCAATGGCAGTTCGACGTTGTCCATGGTGCAATTTCTATCTTCTGGATAGTACGGGTCTTCGCTCCCGCTCCGAAACTCTTCAGGTCTACGAGCGGCGAGAATTTCAACGAACACCCCCTGGTTGTTCGGATCTGCAATCACGATATAACCCGGGGTGTTGATACCAACATTGTAGCGGCTCTCGGGGAAAAAGACTGAGTAGTTAAACGAAGGATTCACAACCTCCACCCTGCCATCGTCAAGCGTATTGACGGACAGCTTTTCTGTAGCCAGTGCTAACGAGTACTCCTGCTCCAATGCCAACTGCTCCGAAGCAACGACGAGCGATTCTTTTTGCTCCCGGACCATGCTTTGGAGCTGGACAATCCAGATCCCCAACCCGATAACGACAAGAATTACCAGGAATTTCATCATCTCCCCTTTCGTTGAGACTCTTGCATAGGCTACTTCTTTTTCTTGATGTGGGCCTGGCGCTCCGCCATATCTTCACGTTCCATGGCATCAGCGCCGATCTTTTTCATTCGAGCGAGTTTCTTCGCTTGTTGTTCAATTGTACTATGTGGATGGTCATCTTGCCGATCAAACGCGAGGACAACTTTTCTCGGCTCGACTACGAGGCCAAGCTGCGCTGCCACTTCTTGAACGGTGTAGCGATTAATTTCTGCCCGGAACGTGTCTGATACTAGTATCGGTGCGTCATCCGGATAATAGTGCTTGAGCGTCGAAAGACACTTCTTGACGATGGAAATTGATGTTACGCTCTCATCATCCCCATGAATCTCTGTTTGGATCCCCTGCAACCTCAAGCGCCGCTTTAGCTCGGGGATGGTGGTTTCGATTTCCGTCTGACCTTTGTCATCGTACATGCCACCAGAGACATGAATGGCGCCGAGTTGATCTTTTAAAACGACAAGTGCCTCAACGACTTGATTGAGATAGTGGTTGTAGCCGATCGTTTCAAGAGGATTTCTCCGGTCCGGATCCCAGCCACCGTAACAGTTTACCCAGAACAGAATTTTTCTCATCCGTAAAACGCTCCGGCTTAGCTATGGTGGACCCAAGGAGATTCGAACTCCTGACCTCTTCCATGCCATGGAAGCGCTCTACCAACTGAGCTATGGGCCCGAATTGGGCGTATTGTACCGAGAACCCCTTGGGAAAACAACGGATACAGTATACTAGTGGCAGACCAAAGGAGGGCAGATGAAGCTCGTGGTGCTGATTCAGTGCGGAGTGCTCGTGCTGACGGTCTTGTTCGGGGTATTGCTGCGCGGGGATTTGATTGGCGGCCCACGGAGCCTCCACCAGTTCTTTGGTCTCATTTCGCTCGTCGTGGGCACTGTTGCCGCACTCCTGGCATTTGCAAGTAATCAAACTGGACGAGTAAAAGTCTTCGCCTTGCTGGCGCTCTTTTTTACCTTGAGTGCCGGATACGCCGGCCTCCAGGTCACGACGACGGCCTATTACTTCCTCGTGTACGGCCAAATGGCAGCTTCCGGAACCGTCGCCCTGATCTTTGCAGTACTCGCGCTTCGCGCGCTCAGGCACCCGGTTCGGTAGGAGGATACCTTGGGAAACGATCGCCGCACGATTGTCATTCTTGGCGCCGGCTTTGCCGGAATCCGTTGTGCGCTTGATCTGGCTGCCAGGTCCGACGAGCTACCAGACCATAGGATCGTTCTCATCGACAAGAACTCGTACCACCTGTTTACTCCCTGGCTCTATGAGCGAGCAAGTACCGGAACACCAGTACGCAGCCTGAAAATTCCCCTAGCCGAAATCGTCCGCCACAAGCCAATCGAATTTCTTCGAGGTGAGGTAACAACCGTTGACCGAGATACCCGAGCGATCCGCTTGAACAGCGGGCAACGGATCGATTACGAGTACCTCGTCTTTGCCTTAGGCAGCGTGCCGAATGACTACGGTATTCCGGGACTCAACACCCATGCCCTACCACTCAAAACCTATGAGGATGCAGAAACGATCCGCAGACAAACCCGTGAACGTTTCCGCGCTTTTCTCACCAAGCACCAAGAAGGTGACGTCTTCCAAGTTGTGATCGGAGGTGGAGGGGTCACTGGAATTGAGCTCGCGGCTGAACTCCACGCATATCTCAAGGAACTCAGCGCCGCCTACGGGGGCGGCGAAGATGTCTTCGTCGTCAAAATCCTTGAGGCGAGCGACCGGCTGCTTAGCGGCCTCCCCGACTGGGCCTCCCGTCGCGCCCAAGTGCGCCTTGGCTACTTTCGACGCATTGAGGTTCACCTACAAAATAGGATCACCACTGTCACCGCGGACCATGTGGTCAGTGCAGACGGCGATGCCGTTGCCTACGACCTCCTTATTTGGACCGGCGGCGTCACTCCTCATCCACTTGTTGGCCGCTGTGCGTTACCTCAAGGGCCAGGCGGCCGCTCGGCCACAGGTGCCACCTTGCAGCTTCCAGACGATCCTTACACGTTGGCAATTGGCGACATGGCGGTCTGCGTCGATCCGATGAGTCGCCGGGAAAGCCTGCAGACGATCCAAGATGCGTACCGGCAAGGAGCGCTCGCGGCCCGCAATATCATCAACCACGCCCGTGGAAAGCCCCTTGAAGCCTACACCCATGCCCATAGCGGCCTCGTGGTCCATGCCCGTGGGCGTTGGGCAATCTCCACCCTTTTCGGCTTAAAGATTTCCGGTTGGCTCCCCCATATTGCCAAGCAGATCATCAATCTGCGCTACTTTCTCCGGATCCTGCCGGCGGGTGAGGCGTTCCGGCGATGGCGATCGTCGTGGTAGGATCGACACCGATGTCAGCAACGACCATCGAATCGTCGCGCGCCAGCCAACTCCGAACTGCCAAGCAAATCGTGGTGGCCGGAGCAATTGTCATCGACGACCAATCGCGGGTCCTCCTCACCAAACGCCACCAGCCCGAGCTGCCAGAAGCCCACGGCCGCTGGGAAATGCCGGCCGGCAAGGTTGAGCTGTTCGAGGATCCACATGAGACCGCCCGGCGGGAAGTACTTGAAGAGACTGGCTATGTGGTGACGGTCGACCCTACCAGGCTTTCAGTCAAGCAAATGACCTGGCAGTTCGCTGACCGTGATATCCACACTATTCTCATTGCCTACCGGGCTACAGTCGTGGGAGGGGAGCGGCGGGTCCAAGGCGGCAAGGTGGCCGATGTCCGCT
>CAZOUL010000060.1:0-4269 GCA_964583025.1 uncultured Candidatus Saccharibacteria bacterium | reverse complement strand
GGTTCGGCTACTGCCAATTCCGCGAGCATAGAGCTGCTGGAGCAAAAAGGCGAGCAGGAGCCGGCCAAGGACAACAAAGCTCAAGGTAAAGAACAGGCCATAGGCAATGACAAGCCGAGGAAACGCCAGTGCCTGGGGACTGCGCCAGAGGTAGAGGATGATCAGCATCGCTCCCCAGCCGGAGAGCAAACCGACAAATGTGCGGCCGACAACGCCGAAGCCTCGGGGCATGTTGCGCAGATCGTACAACCCTTGTGAAGCGAGGAGGATAATCCAAAGTGGCAGCATTGCCGCAACAAACAAGAGGTAGGTTGAGAATGGCCAGTAGTAGAGCGACGTCCCCTCAGCGCGCAGGTAGTAGGCAGCCACCATCCCCAGCACAATGGCAGAGAGGTCGACGACGACAGACAACAATGCAAACCACAAATTGAATGGTTTCGACATGGGTAAAACTCACTCTATCACAGCCACCTGATTCCGTTCTGGTGGAAAAATCGGTGGAAATCGAATTGAAGGATCGTATCGAGAATCGAACCTCAAGTCAAGCCGACTGCGCACTCTCAACCGGAGCTGTCTGAGGAGCGGATTCAAGGTAACGACGGGTAATTGCGAGCAATTCATCGATCACCGCGACGTCGTCCCGTTCGCCATCGATGGTGTGGACGTGCTCATACTCAGCAGCGACCCGCTGGTACTCCTTCCAAACTCGCGTGAGCTTCTGCTCTTCTCGAAAGAGTTCGATCTCGAGCCGCTCCTCTTTGACCCGGCGGGCACACAGCTTCGGGTTGACCCGGATGAGAAACTGGACGTCTGGCACAAGGAAACGGGCGTTCAAACTCTTCAGCCAGGGCAAATCATTGACCAGCACGGCATTGTAGGCAAGCGCGGAGAGCAGGTACCGGTCGCAAATAACAATCCGACCGGCCTCCAGGGCGGGGAGGATTTTGGTGCGTAGGTGCTCGGCGCGGTCAGCAGTAAACAAGAGTTGCAAAGTTTCAGGAGCAATGTCCCACTCACCAGCAAGGCGGGCTCGGATGAGCCCGCCAATCATGGATTTCGTTGGTTCGTGCGTATGAACCGTTCGGTACCCGTCGTCAGCAAGTAACCTGGCCAGGGTTGCGGCATAGTGGTTGGAACCTGACCCGTCGAGCCCTTCGAAAGCGATGAACAGGCCTGAGCGTTGCACTTAGAGGGTAGATAATTCGACTGGTACTCCTGGACCCATCGTAGCTGAGACGGTCACTGAGAGCAACTGCTTTGGCAAGGCGCTAAGGACAGCTTCGGCATTCCCTTGGAGCTTCTCGTCGCCCCAGGAAACGCGTCCAATTGCCAGGTGGACGTTGCCTCCAGCATCAGCCCGGTACTCAACCCGACCCGAGGAAATAGCAGTAAGAATCTCTTCTGGGGTGTCACTCACCGTGCCGGCCTTGGGACTCGGCATCTTGCCGATCGGGCCGAGAACTTTGGCGATTTTTGCAACTTTCGGCATAAGTTTCGTCGGCGCAATCAACACATCGGCACTCACCCGCTTCGAAGTGGCGATTTCATCGATAAGCTCCTCGGTGAGAATCACGGCGTTGACTTGCTTGCCACCGCCATGAGGCAGCTGCACCAATCCGCGCAAAGCGTCGCCTTCTTTCTTCCGCTCAATCCGCACATGGAGTTCGATGGCAGCGTCGAAGGTTGCGTAGGAGGTCTGCTTTGCCAAAGCGATTGCTTCGGCAAGCGGATACGCCCGCTTCCCCTGGATCTTCTCGAGAGCGGTCTGATACCGGGCGCTCCGCTGGTGCTGGCGTTTCTTTGCCGTCTTCGCGGGCTGCGATTGCTTAGGCTTGGATTCAGCGTCCCCGCTCGCGTCACGGGCCGAGACAGTATCGGTGTGGATTGCGGCAAGCTCAGCGGGCACTACCTGCTCCGTGTCGGTGATCTTCTGTTCCTGCGCGGCGTCGAGCTGCTCTTCGTCGACGAGCTGACCGCCAGTATCTGAGGCTTGGGCTTGGTTGTCGGCCTCAGCAAGCGTCTGATCAGCCCGCTCCTGATCGGCAACTGGTGTCTCGTCTTTTTTCTTTTTTGCCATGTTTCTCCCTTCGTGGTCCAAGCGACGGTACGCGTCTCCCACGTATTCTACTGGTTACTCACACAATGCAGGGTTGTCTCAGCAAGTCGATCGTGAACAACTGAATCTAGCAGGTGCCGAGCCCCTTGGTCAAGCACGTCAGCCATGAGCTGTCGCTCATCGAGCATAAAAGGGGCCAAGACAAACGAAGTCGCGTCGACAGGCTTCACGCTAGGCGCAATGCCCAGCCGTAATCGCCAGAATCGGTCACTACCAAGGTGATGGCTCACCGACGCAACCCCGTTATGGCCAGCCGCCGATCCGCCGAGCCGGATTCTGACCACGCCAAGTGGTACATCGAGTTCGTCGTGGGCAACGACAAGTTGCTCGGCAGAAAGATTGGAATACCTGAGAAGCCGAGCCACACTCCGGCCGGAATTATTCATGTAAGTCGTCGGCTTGGCTAGGGTCAGCGTGAGTTCTGTTGAACGGGCTTCTAAGACGTCCGTCTCGGCTTTACTGTCCGCTGACCACTCCCCGACTTCCCAACTCCCACCATCACGGAGTTGGCTGGCTAACTGGTCGACGAACATCCAGCCAAAATTGTGCCGGGTTGCAACGTACTTCGGACCGGGATTTCCTAAACCGACAACCAGCCAGTGCGTCACAAGATCCCCACTCTACAGTCCAGGCAAATTGACGCCGAGGTCTTTCATTACCTCGCGGGTCTTCTCGGCAGCCACGGCTTGGGCCCTGCTCATCGCTTGACTGATTGTGTCATGCAGTACCTTTTCAAGCTCGGCTTTACGTTCTGGCGCGAGCAGCGCCTCGTCGATCGAGAGGCGCTGAAGTTTCAGCTCACCGTTAAAAACAACCACCACTTGGCCGTCGGCGCCGGCCGCCTCGATCTCAGTCTTCTTGAGTTCGCCCTGGACCTTCTTGGCCCGCATGAGCATTTTGGCTTGATCCATCATTCCTGGCATATACTATCCTTTCACTTTTTTCCTGCCCTCTCACGAAGTGCAGGCTCGCTTCTATCTCATTTCGGATTGCTTCATGGCTTCATTGTCCCATGGTTTTGCCCGAACAATGAAACAATCAAACCATGGAGCACTATGAATCCTTGGCCTTCCATTCGAGGTAGCTCTCTATAAACGGCTGGATGTTCCCTTCGAGCACGGCCTTGGCATCGGACTCTTCATGATTGGTTCTGAGATCCTTCACCAGTTGATAGGGCTGGAGCACGTACGAACGGATCTGACTCCCCCACTCCACCTTCCGGTGGTCACCCTTGAGCTCGGAAATCTGCTCGACCCGTGCCTCTTTGGCCAGCTGGGTCAGTTTGCCGGCAAGAATCTTCATCGCCGTCTCTTTGTTCTGAGCCTGCGACCGTTCATTCTGAACAGCCACCACGATCCCCGTAGGAACATGGGTCAGTCGGACAGCCGTTTCCACCTTATTGACGTTCTGTCCTCCCGCGCCGCCGGAACGGAAGAGATCGATCTTCAAGTCCGACTCATCGATCGCGACCTCTTTGAGGTCGTCGAGCTCTGGGATCACTTCAATGAGAGCAAACGAGGTGTGCCGAGCCTTGTTAGCGTCGAACGGCGAGATCCGAACGAGCCGGTGGACGCCAGCCTCGCCTTGGAGGTAGCCGTAGGCGTACGGACCCGTGACCTTTATCGTTGCAGATTTGATCCCTGCTTCCTCGCCCCGCGACTCCTCCAGTTCTTCAACCTGAAATCCCTGTCCTTCTGCCCACCGCTCAACCATTCGCTTGAGCATACTTGCCCAGTCTTGGGCCTCGGTTCCGCCGGCCCCGGCATGGAAGCTGACGATCGCGTTGCGCTCATCGTACTCGCCGGATAGGACCGCCTTGAGTTCAAGTGCCCGAAGCGCTTCCTCGCTCTCAGCCTGCTCCCAGCCGGCAATCATCTGTTTGTGGCCGGCGAGCTCCTTTGAGAGCTTGGCGGCCTCTTCATGGTCAGCCCAAAACTCAGGGCGGGCCATGGCCTGCTCAATCCCCTTGATCCGCTCTTCCCGCTCAGCGAGCCCTAAGAGCTCATAGAGTTTCAGTTTTTTCTCATCGGAATCGCTCATAACTGGAGAATGGTACCTGAACATTCGCTGCGTCTCAATCGCATGTGACACAAAAACCCTCCGTAAGGCGGGTTTGTGCTGCAATGGAAACAATCGTTAGCCGATCAAAATAT
>CAZOUL010000059.1:0-4298 GCA_964583025.1 uncultured Candidatus Saccharibacteria bacterium | reverse complement strand
GCAACTTCCGGCCCATGAGCACCCGCAAGTCTTGGATGCCCTTGCCGCCCCGTCCAATCACGATCCCGGGTTTACCGGTATAGATCATGACCATGAGTTCCTGGGTGGTGCGCTTGATTTCAATCCGCTCAATCGCCGCGTTCATGCCATAGTGGTCAGTAATGAGCTGGCGGATCATCGCGTCTTCAATGACGTTGTAGGCGACGAGCCGGCCGCCGAACCAACGCGATCTCCACTCTTTTGTGAGCGGGAGTCGATTCGAGATGGGATTGGTTTTGTGTGACATTACTTGACCGCTTTCTTCGCTTGCTTCGTTGAAGAGGCTGTGGTTTTGGCACCTTTCGATGCTGCGGTGCGGCTGGCGCGGCGCGTTGACGGCTTGACGGCCGGGCGCTTCGGCGCCACGCTCACGGTCAGCGTCAGGTGGGAACCGCGCTTGGCGAACCGGCTCGAGCGACCTCGCCCCTTAATCCTGGTTCGGTACAACCGAGCGCCTTCGTTGCAGTAAAACTCCTTAATCACCACATCATCCGGCTGGGCAGCGGCCTGGCGGTCACGAACAGCGGAGACCGAGGCAAGCAGGAGCTTCCTCAGTGGCTCGGTATTGGGGCTGCCAAGTGCCCGGAGCTGGGCTACGGCCTGGGGCACGCGGTCACCTCGCTTCAGGTAGGCCAAGAATGCCCGGAGTTTTCGAGGTGCGATCGGCAGCCGATTGTAGTGAACGGTAATATCCATACTAAATCCTTAGGCCGTCTGACTATCAGCCACCTTGCCGCCATGGCGCCGGAACTTACGCGTTGGTGCAAACTCACCTAGCCGGTGTCCGACCATGTCCTCGACGATGAGCACGGAGATAAAGTCTTTACCGTTATGGACCTGGAAGGTGTGGCCTACCATTTCTGGCGAAATCTGGCTCGCCCGGGCCCACGTCTTAATTGGGGTCCGCTTATCTGTAGCCTGCTCCACTTTCTTCTGGAGCTTCGGGTCAATGTAGGGGCCTTTTTTGAGTGATCGGCTCATTGCGTCTCCTAGCGTCTCTTGCTCCGGCGACGAACGATAAACACGTCGCTCCGCTTGTTGCGTCGAGTCTTTACTCCGAGCGCTGGCTTGCCCCACGGCGTCTTCGGGTGCTTCAAGCCAATCGGCTGGGCACCCTCGCCGCCACCGTGCGGGTGGTCGTTCGGGTTCATCGCCTTACCTCGAACCTGCGGCCGGCGGCCCATATGTCGGACCCGGCCAGCTTTCCCGATCGTCACGAACGCGTGCTCTGGATTGCTGACGGTGCCGAGCGACGCATAGCACGTCGCCAATACCCGACGGACCTCGCCCGAAGGCAGCTGGACGTGGACGTATCGGCCGTCATCTTCCGTGGCCAGAATCGATGCCGACGTACCAGCGGCACGGACCATTGTTCCAGACTTGTTTGGGTCAATAGCGACATCGTAGATAGAGAACCCACGAGGAATTTTTGCCACCGGCACCCGATTCCCCGGCTCAAGCGGTGCGTCTGGTCCGGACATAATCGCTTGCCCGACCTTCATTTCGGCTGCTGCCAAGACATACGCCTTCGTCCCATCTTCGTACTCGATGAGGGCGATGTTCGCGCTCCGGTTTGGGTCGTACTCAATCGCCTGGATAGTAGCAGTTGGCACTGGGCCCTTCTCAAGGGTGGAAATGATTCGGTATTTGCGCTTGTTCCCACCACCCCGGTGACGGATGCTAATGTTACCGAAACGGTCACGACCAGCATGCTTCTTGAGCTTGGTAGTCAGCGACTTTTCAGGCTTCTTCTTCGTGAGATCCTGCTTATTGACTTGCATGCCGCGCTGACCAGGAGTGGTCGGGCGGCGGGTAATGATGCTCATGCCGTCTCCTTCTCCTTCGTGGCCTTGGCCGTGATCTCAGCCTGCTTCGAATCCTGTTTAGTTTCCGCTGTATCCTCAACAGGAACCGTTAACTCGTAACCAGGAATAGACTCGCCGCTCTTCAAGCGAACCAAGGCCTTGGTGAGCGCTTTGGTGTGACCGGTGACGCGGCCGCGACGCTTCGCCTTGCCTGGCAACTTGGTAATATTCACCGATACGACGTGCACTTTGTACGCCGCCTCGATCGCCGCGGCAACGGTAAGTTTATTGGCTTGCTTCGGCACGGCAAAGGTATAGACGCCCTCACCGGCAAGGCGGAGCGATTTTTCAGTAACGACCGGCTTGAAGACCATCGGATTTCTCATGACTCATCCTTCGGTACTTGCTCAGCGCGCACATCGGCCGCTTCTCCTAAAACGCGCGCCGTGAGCGTCTTGAGCGCTGCCTTATCAGCAACCACAGCCCGCGCTACCAACATATCCCGGGCAGTTACTTGCTGGGCGAGCCGTATGCTGATGCTTGGAATGTTACGGGCGGCTCGGGTCAGCGACTCGTTCGGTTCGGCGAGAAGAAATAATGTGCGCTGCGGGGCTAGTTCGCTCGCATTCATGGCCGTTCTCAGATCTTTGGTTCTTCCGGTTGCTGGCCAAGCGTCTACAGTCCAAACCGCTTGGTCGGCTGCCTTTGCCGCGAGGGCGATGGCGAGTGCTTTTCGACGAACATTCTGCGGCAACGCCACCTTGAAGTTCCGGGTGCTACTTGGCCCGAAAATCGTTCCGCCACCCTTCCAGAGTGGGGATCGAATGGAGCCAACCCGGGCCCGGCCTGTACCCTTCTGGCGCCACGGCTTACGGCCGCCACCACGGATTTCACCGCGGGTCTTGGTGTGGGCACGGGCGGTGCGCTCATTTGCTTCGTAGCCACGAACAACTACGGCTACGGTTTGCCGGTCGCTCGGAGTGATCGGCAGAACAAACGACTTGAGGGCAGTCTGGGAAAGCTTGGTGAGCTTCATGCCTGCTCCTCTGTTGCCTGGGCGATGTGGCGGGGCGAGGCGGTTAGGATGACTCGCGAACCCTTAATCCCAGGAACTGAGCCCTTGAGAACTACGAGCCGCTCGTCTGGGACGACGTCGAGGACGGGCAGATGCTTGACTGTAGTGCGTTCACCGCCCATCCGGCCGGACATGCGCTTCCCGGGCATGACCCGCTGAGGATAGGTGGAGCCGATCGAGCCCGGACGCCGCTGGTTCATCGAGCCATGACTCCGCGGGCCAATCCGGAAGTTATGGCGCTTGACGGTTCCAGTGAACCCATGGCCTTTCGAGGTTCCTGCCACGTTCACCACGTCACCGGTAGCAAACACCTCAACCGTGAGTTCTTCGCCAAGTTTCGGACTAGATGCTGGATCGTCAATGCGAAACTCAACGAAAAACTGGCCGACAGTGGCGCCGGCTTTCTTCGCATGCCCCTGTTGGGGCTTCTTGGCGGTTTCGACTGGACCACAGCCGAGCTGCACCGCGGCGTAGCCGTCGGTCTCAACGGTTTTCAGCTGGGTGACGGCGCACCGCTCAGCCTGAATAACGGTCGCGGCAACAAGTTTGCCGTCTTCCACGACTCGAGTCATACCTACTTTTCGGCCAATCAGTGCTTTCACGGCTCTCCAATACAGAAACAACAATGGCCGGGATCTTTCTCCGTGTCCGCCACCTGGCGGAGGAGTGATTTCCCGACTTGGCAACGTGGCGTTTGTTAGTTGCTTGTTCTGACTGATCTCGAGTATACTTTCGAGTTCCTAGCCTGTCAACGGGTAGGAAACACTCGGAAATGAGGAAGGGAATTTGGACATTAACAACGTGAGAGAGACCGAAAAAATCTGCAGGACCGCAGAGCTCTTGAAGCTCATGGGCGACATCCACACCCTCTGCGTGCGGAACCCGTCGCTCCACGACGAAGCGGTGGCCCTGCTCTGGAAGGTGGGCCAGGTGCTCGTTGGCAACCGTGAGCCGGTCGGCCTGGCACTACCGGCGGAAGTAATTGATTCGATCACCGAGTCGATCCGCACCTCCGACGGATGGCTGCGTGACATCGAACGTTCGCATGGCCGCGGAGCCAAGCAGGCGATGTCCGAGGAGCAGCTCCTCAGCACCATCGCCTTGGTTCGGACGAGCCTCAAGCACGCGCTTGAGAAAATCCGTAGCCACGACTCTGCCGCCACGGTCGTATTTGGAGGCAACCATGCCTAAGTTACCTTACAAAGGGTGGAGCAAATTCGAGGGCGAGGAGCGCGGACGGGGCCGATATGAGTCATCCGGCGTACTACTCTGGATGCCAAACCCAAGCCTGAAGACCGAAGACCGGTCAATCGTCGCTGAGCCGCATGAGCGGTTCGGCTACGCGGTCTTCGCTGCACTCTACCTACTACTCTTGCTGG
>CAZOUL010000058.1:0-4354 GCA_964583025.1 uncultured Candidatus Saccharibacteria bacterium | reverse complement strand
CAAAACCAAGGTAGACATTGACGCTGACCGTTCAGTTCAGGTTGATCGAGACGAAGATGTTGACAACGACATTGATGAAGACATTGATGCCGGCAATGACAGTATCAAGGGGAACGAAAACGTCGGCAAGTACTCTCCGGGTACCACAAAGATTGATCTTGGCCTCTAATGCTGCATCAGCTCGCCATGTAGCGCTCGGTCTTCAGGGGGAGGATCGAGCTGCTTCGTATTTAGCGGGTCTAGGCTACGACATCCTTGCCCGTAACAAGCGCTATCCCTTCGGGGAAATCGATATCGTCGCCCGTGATGGCGACGCTTTGGTTGTGGTTGAAGTCAAGGCGGGGAAGACTGGTCAATATGGATTGGCTCTTGAGCGAGTTGGGCCGAGAAAACGGCAGAAACTTCGTCTTCTCGCTCAGCGACTGTGGCAAGAGCACAGGAATGACACTGTCCGGATTGACCTCATTAACGTCGATGCCGCGGGTGAGATCATCCACGTGAAGAGCGCGGTTGAGTACGACGGAGAGTAAGGCTAGTAGGATTTCTCGTCGCTTCCGTTCCACTAGGCGTTGGGGTAGCATGCAAGCATGACACGACCTGATCAGGCACCGGTCCGGGTGCGCTTTGCGCCGTCGCCAACCGGCGAGCTCCATCTCGGTGGCGCTCGAACGGCGCTCTATAATTTTCTCTTTGCTCGGCAAGCAGGCGGGACAATGGTGCTACGCATCGAAGACACCGACCAGCGGCGATATGTCGAGGGGGCGATGCAACGGTTTCTCGAAGATTTGGCCTGGCTCGGCATTGAGATCGACGAGGGGCCTGAACAGCAAGGCCCGTACGCGCCGTACGTTCAAAGCGAGCGAGTAGAGCGTCATCGCACCATAGCGCACGAGTTAGTTGCTCGTGGCGCGGCTTACTACGAGTTTGGGGCTACGGAAACGGCCGGCACGCCGCGGTCAGATGAGGAGTATCGTCGTAGACAGGGGCCGTACCGAGGGGCGACGCGCAGTAGGCCGGAGCCAGGGGCTCAAGGCAAAATTGCTCGCGGCGAACCCTACATTGTCCGACTAAAAGCGCCAGAGTCCGGCACCATTGTCGTGGATGATCTTGTGCGGGGTTCGGTTTCGTTTGAGGCTGTGACGCTCGATGACGCCGTTCTCTTGAAGTCCGATGGCATGCCGACGTACCACCTCGCGGCAATGGTTGACGACCATGACATGGGTATCACTCACGTGATGCGCTCGGAGGAGTGGTTGCCGAGTACGCCGAAGCATCTCCTCATCTTCGAGGCGTTAGGGTGGGAGGCGCCACAGTTTGCCCACTTGCCACTGTTGCTAGCTGCCGATGGCAAGAAGCTCTCAAAGCGTATTCATGGGGAAGCGGTGTGGGTACGGACGTATCGCGAGCAGGGTTACCTGCCAGAGGCATTTGTCAATTACTTGGCACTGCTGGGTTGGAATCCCGGGAATGACCAAGAATCATTCACACTTCCGGAACTGATTGAAGCGTTTTCTCTTGACCGGGTCCATAAAGCCGGGGCGAAATTCGATGCCGAGAAACTCGACGCCTTCCAGCGTCGAGTGGTCGCATCGTTACCGATTGCAGATCTCATCGGCCGAGTCCAGCCGTTTTTGTCGAAACCGATCGAATCTGTGCTTCTAGAAAAGCTCGTCCGGGTCGTTCGTCCCCGCCTCGGCAAACTTGCGGATTTTCTGCCATCAATTCAGTTCTTTCTCAATCTTCCTGAGTATGATCCGGCGTTGCTAGTATTCCGGAAATCAACGACCGAGAAGAGCCAGCGTGGTCTGGCACTTGCCCACCAAGCGTTAGCTGACACAGAACATGAAGCCTGGCAGCAGCCGGCAATGCTTCAAGCAATTCTTGAGCGGGTCATCGCTAGGTCGGCAGAACTTGGCAATGCCGACGTCTTTTGGCCCGTGCGCGTCGCCCTTACCGGCCAGGAGCGATCGCCGTCCCCAAGTGAGTGCCTCTGGGTGCTTGGGAGAGAAGAGAGCTTGCGTCGACTTGGCCAGGCTCAGAAAACCCTTCAGGAATTACGGATATGATTGCTCGGCTGAAGCAGCTTGTCTCAGGACAAAATTCGTTGATGGGAGCGGCGGCTATCCTTGTGGCAACGACGCTCCTCTCCAACGTTCTGGGACTGCTCCGAGACAGGTTTTTTGCCCAGAAGATTCCAACTGATCTACTCGACACCTACTTTGCAGCGTTTCGCATCCCGGACTTTGTACTCAATATTCTCATCCTGGGCACGGTGACCGCAGCATTTATTCCGGTGTTCCTCGAGTATCGGGAGAAAGATAAGGAAGAGGCCTGGGAAGTGGCTCACATCGTGATCACGCTCGCCGTCGTTCTCTTGATTATCCTCTCCGTGATTTTATTCGTGACTATGCCGTTGCTCGTACCTCTGGTCGTGCCGGATTTTTCTGCTGAAAAACAGGGTATTACCGTTGATTTGGCGCGCATCCTTCTTGTCCAGCCATTTTTCTTTGGCTTGTCGTACCTGTTTTCCGGCATTCTGAATGCGCTCAAGCGTTTTTTTGTGTACGCTCTTGCGCCACTCATATACACCGTATCGATTATCGTCGCGACGTTGGTATTTTCTGACCAGTACGGCGTTTACGCCCTGGCCTGGGGCGTGGTCATTGGCGCCTTCCTGCATATGTTTATCCAATTTCTTACGGCCAGAACGATTGGTTTTCGATTAGTACCAAACTTCACGTTCACCCACTCGGCGATTCGGCGGGTGGGTGTCCTGATGTTGCCGCGTTCTGTCGGCTTGGGCGCTCTGCAGCTGACCCTGCTGGCGTTTACCGCCATCGCTTCGGCGCTCGGTCCGGGTTCTGTGGCGATCTACAACCTGGCTGACAACATCCAAACAATGCCGACCGCGGTCTTTGGCCTTTCCTTTATTACCGCCCTCTATCCGACTCTCTCGGAAGCCGTGGCCCAGCGTCGGCTGACAGATTTTGCCCAGCTTCTCGAACGGGCGCTCCGGTATCTCTTAGTGATCCTGATTCCCGCTGGCATCGGCCTCATTCTCTTGCGGGCTCAAATTGTCCGGCTCATCCTTGGTACAGGCCACTTCGGATGGGAAGAGACAATCGCCACGGCTGACACGCTTGGTCTGTTCGCGCTCTCGCTGTTTGCTCAGGCAATCGTGGTTTTGCTCTCGCGGGCATTCTATGCACTTCACGATACGAAGACCCCAACGCTCTTGAACCTCGTCGGATACGGCTTGGCTATTGGACTTGGTATTTGGTTTGCGCCGGCAACAGGGCTGGGTCTTGGGGTTCCCGGCTTAGCACTGGCCTTTTCCGTAGGAAGTTTCGCCAATCTCCTCTTGCTCTATATCGCTATCCGTCGTCGAGTAGTAGCGCTGGCCAGCGTTGAGCAAGGATTCGGGCAGTTTGTAGGTCAGCTGATGGTCGGGAGCGGCATACTCTTTGTGGTCGTTCAAGTTGCTAAGATGACCGTCGCTCAGGTCGTTAATATGGATCGGTTTTGGGGAATATTTGTCCAAACAGGAGTGGCAATAACGGTTGGGGTGCTCGTGTACTGGGGAGTGATGCGAGCCCTGAAGGTACCCGAAGTTGCGCTGGTCGAACGGATGGTGCGGTCGCGCTTTTGGCCACTTGGTCGTAGAGTGAACCCGGTCATCCCAAATCGGGATTTGGGCAAGCTATGAATACCGCCAAGGAATCGCGGAACGATTTTTATTCCGAACTTGACCGAGTGCGGGCGAGCAGCAGTCGGTCGTGTTGTACCGGTTGGACATTGACCCTGTTTCTCATCTTGGTGCTCTGTGCTGGGATTGGGGTGCTGGTCGTGGTACGCTAAGTCAGCCTATGGTTGTCCGCCGCCATGCAGTCCCAGAGGGGTCATCTACAAAGAAAAAGGATGATGATCTCTACCACGATCTTGATCGTCAACGTCGACGGTGGCGCTTTGGTTGCTTAGGATGCGTCGGCCTCCTTCTCTTCCTTTTACTCGGGACAATTGGACTCGTTGGCGGCGTCGTCGCCGCTTCCGGGTGGGCGCGTATTCCAATCTTGAGTGACTTCGTGTATCGCACTCCTCCGCAGCCGGTCCGGACAGTGGCGCCGGCAGAAACCTCGTTCGATGGCCTGCTTGAGGAAATTCTTGTGCATCGAGTGAACACTATTGATGGGCGGGTGGTTGCCGAGGTAACCGAGGCAGAGCTCACGGCCGCCCTCAGGGAGCCGAACCAGGAAGGCCGTGTACTCCTCAAAGATGGGCAAGTGGCCATTGATGACGAGGTAGAAATATACGGTCTCGTTTCTCCTCCTGGGCGCACGACACCAATGGTGCTCAG
>CAZOUL010000057.1:0-4451 GCA_964583025.1 uncultured Candidatus Saccharibacteria bacterium | reverse complement strand
GCCACGGCCGGGGCTTTGCTCCTGCCCCAACTTCGATTCGACCTTGTCCGCTGCGGGATTGGCATCTACGGCCTCTGGCCGTCTCCTGAGACACGGGCCAAGCTCGGCCAGCCGTCTCACTGGCTTCAGCCAGCCCTTTCCTGGCGCGAGCCGGTCGTCGCCCTGAAGTCCGTGGGTTCAGGCCAGCCGGTGGGGTATGGCTGCACCTGGCACCCGCTCCGTGATTCACGGATCGCCCTGTTGGCGGTTGGGTACGCCGATGGTCTCGACCGGCTTCTTTCAAATGCCGGCCAGGTTCTGGTGCGCAACCAGGTCTGTCCGATCGTCGGTCGGATCTGTACCAACGTCACGTTCGTCGATGTGACATCGGTGCCTGGCATCCAGGTCGGCGATCAGGTGACGCTGATTGCCGCCGACAATGACTCGCCAGTATCAGCCGAGAGGCAAGCCAGATGGGCGAACACGATCAATTACGAGCTGGTAACCCGGCTCCCAGCGGATCTGCCTCGAGAGTTCAAAGAAGACATGGTACGATAAATCCATGAGACTCATCGTCGGAATCGTCCAACTTGCTGGCGGTGTTATCCAGGCTCTGTTGTTCTTCCGGTTTCTCTTCTTGCTTTTTGGTGTGCGTCCGGATAACCAGGTCGGTTCATTCGTTTTCGATACCACGGCGCCAATCGCCCAACTGTTTGACTTCATTCCCGCCTGGGACCTGGGCCGGTACGTGGTCGATTTCTCGGTGCTGGTAGCAATGCTCGTGGTGGCGGTGCTCTGGTACCTCCTCATTCACTTCTTGACGATCATCGCCTCGTCACTGACCCGTCCCCGTCACGACGAGCTATGATCGGCATCACCGATTCCGGCGTCGGGGGCCTTGCGGTCTACCGGCTCATCCGCGAACGCTTGCCCGACCACGCGATCTGCTACGTGGCCGACCAGGCGTTTGCTCCCTATGGCTACCGGACCGAGGCAGAAATCACCGAACGGTTGGGGCGCATCCAGGCCTACTTCAGTAAACGGGAGATTCGCCTCTCTGTCGTCGCGTGCAACACGGCGACGGCCAATGGCATAGACCATGTCCGCCAGCAGTTTCCAGGCGCCGAGATTATTGGGATTGAACCCGCGATCAAGCAGGCGACCGCCGCGCACGCGAGTGTGATAGTGCTCGGGACAGATTCTACCGTGGCAAATGCCCGCTACCGGGCGCTCGTCAAAACGTGGCAGCGGGATGCGACCGTCTGGAACATTGGTGCCACCGAGCTGGTTCGCCAGATTGAGAGCGGTGATCTCGCCAGCCTCTCGATCCTCGAAGAAAAGATTCGGGTTGCCCTTGGCCAGGGAGCGACGGCGCTGGTGATCGGCTGCACGCATTTTTCCTTCCTTGCTCCGGCGATCCGTCGTCGATGGCCGGGCCTTGCGCTCTTTGATGGCGCGTACGGCGTTGCTGAACGGACGGTCGAGCGGGTCCAGGCTTTGAGGCTAGGCACCGATACCCGCGACGACGAGTTCTACTCTACGGCCGGCGACCGGGAGGCCTGGCTTTTAGATGAGCCCACCTCGTTTGCCGCATTGGTACTTGATCAGGTTGCGACTCCAGGAGTAAACCAGGTAGAATACGCCTGAAGCACGATCAAGCTGGAGGCGTATGAAGCACTACACGATTACCATTCTCGGATCCGTTGTCGGGACTGGCTTTCCGAATGCCGCGAATAGCCAGGCCGAAGTTCTCGGTATTACCGGCGTTGCCCGGGAGGCAGGGGATCGAGTGGTCATTGATGCCGAGGCTCCGGAAGAACGACTGACGCAATTTGTCGAGTGGTGTTGGCAGGGTCCTGAGCGGGCGTCGGTGGCGGATGTGAAGTACGACGAGGGTCCGGTGCAGGGATACCATGGCTTTACCGTGGGTACCGGCAACGACCTGCCACTTTCTGGGGCTGTCGACAAGGAAGTGGAATGACCTATCCCGAAAACTTCATGGACGAGCTCGTCTCGCTCGCCAAGCGCCGCGGTTTTGCCTTCCAATCGTCTGATATTTACGGTGGGCTCCAGTCGTCGTGGGACTACGGTCCGCTCGGTGCCTTGATGCGGGCGAATATCCGCCGGGAGTGGCTGAAGCGATTCGTCTACTCCCGGACCGACATCGTGCCGATCGAGAGTTCCTTGCTGACCAAGCGCGAAGTACTCCAAGCCTCCGGGCATGAGTCCGGCTTTACCGATCCGCTCGTGGAGTGCAAAAAATGCCACCAGCGGTTTCGGGCAGACCACGAGATCCCGCCTGCCAAGGACCATGAGCATGAGCTCACCGAGCCCAAGCAGTTCAACCTCATGTTCCAGACCTCGATCGGCCCGGTGGCCGACGATGGTGCGTTGGTCTATCTCCGGCCCGAAACGGCCCAAGGCATGTTCGTCAATTTCAAGCTTGTGGCTGAAGCCCTCCGGCTCAAGCCGCCGTTCGGTATTGCCCAAATCGGGAAAGCATTCCGCAATGAGATCACCACCGGCCACTTCATTTTCCGGACCCTCGAGTTCGAACAGGCGGAAATCGAGTACTTTGTCCCGCCCGCTGATGCCGGCCGCCATTTCGGCGAGTGGGTCGCCGCGTGGGAACAGTTCTTTGCTGATCTCGGTTTGACTGGTGAGCGCGTCCGGTTGCGGGAACACGGCCAGGACGAGCTGGCCCACTACTCTGCTGGTACGACCGACATCGAGTATGAGTTCCCGTTCGGCTGGTCAGAGCTGGCCGGAGTGGCGAACCGGACCGACTACGACCTCAAACAGCACATGGAGCACTCTGGCAAAGAGTTGTCACTCTTTGACGAAGAAACGAAAGAGAAAGTCGTGCCGTACGTGATTGAGCCGACACTCGGGATCGATCGGCTACTGATGGCGCTCCTGGTGCATGGATTCTACGTTTCCGACGGCACCGACGGTCGGGAGGAGGGCGAGCACGTGCTCAAGCTCCATCCTCGGATTGCCCCGGTGACTGCCGCGGTCTTTCCTCTGGTGAAGAAAGATGGCCTCCCCGAGTTGGCCCGTGAGGTGCTTGCCAAGCTTCGCGAGGCCCAGCTTGGGTACGTGCAGTACGATGAGTCAGGATCGATCGGCCGGCGCTACCGCCGCCACGATGAAATCGGCACGCCCTACTGCATCACCATCGATTTTGAATCGAAAGAAGATAACAGTGTCACGGTTCGTCATCGTGACTCGCTCACCCAAGAGCGGGTTCCGGTCGAGGAGCTGGTGAGTCATCTCAAGAATTTACTCGAGACCTACTAGGAGGCAACAATGAGTGATGAGATCAGCCTCGAGACGATTGATGCCCAGCCAACGGTGGCGGTAACAAAGCGCGGACCGATGGCCGAGGTCGGCAAGATGATGGGCGAGGCCCTGAAGACTGCCGATGAGTATCTTCGGGAGCAGGGCGAAGAGGCAGTGGGGCCGCCGTTTGCCCGCTATCTCTCGGTTGAGGGCGAGTCAGTCACCTTCGAAGCCGGGTTTCCGGTGAAGGAGCCAGTTGCCGGCAATGAGGTGGTTCGGGCAGCCGAGCTCCCCGGTGGCGAGGTGGCGAGCGTTCTCCACCGAGGCCCCTACGACTCGCTCGACCAAACTCACGAGCTCCTCAAGCACTGGATTGACGGTCAAGGGAGAGTGCCGGCCGGGGCGCCATGGGAAGTGTATCTCACCGACCCGGGCGAAGAATCCGATGCCACCAAGTGGGAGACACTGGTGCGCTGGCCAGTGCAGGTGAAGGCCGGGGATGGCGAACCGACTGCGTAACTTCTGGCTCGCGGCGGCGGTTGCTGCGCTTGTTCTCATCGCAGGGCCAATCCACGCCCAAGAGGCGTTCACGATTGAAGACTTTGCCGTGGATATTGCTGTCGGTGAAAACGCAACGATGGAGGTGGTTGAGACGCTGGTTGTCGACTTTGGCACCAATGAGCGTCACGGGATTTTTCGAACCGTCCCCACCCGCTACGAGGGTCGGTTCGGCTCGACGCGAACCATCGCCCTCGATGATATCGCCGTGACCAACGGGGCGGGCCAGGAGCGGCCGTTCACCGTTTCCGGGTTTGGAGAGCGGGAAATCAAAATTGGCGACCCCGATGCCTTTGTTACTGGCAAACAGATCTACGAGATCCACTACCGCGTTCGGGGCGCCCTGAATTACTTCGATGATCAGGCCGAGCTCTACTGGAACGTCACTGGTACTGGTTGGGGCACCAGTATTGCCATGGCTTCCGCCACCGTTACCTTGCCGGAGGCCGGTAGCGAGCTCCAGGCGCTCGCCTTCCAGGGTGCGGCCGGCAGCCAAGAGCCGGCCTCGGCCAGTACCGGCCAACCGTTCCGCTTCGCGACCACCAGGGGGCTCGAGCCTGGCGAAGGGCTAACGATCGTCGCAGGTTGGCCGAAGGAAATCACGCCGGAGCCCACCGCCTGCAGCACCGACA
>CAZOUL010000056.1:0-4835 GCA_964583025.1 uncultured Candidatus Saccharibacteria bacterium | reverse complement strand
AATGACGACCTCTCCGAGCTCGACCTGGCGATTGAGACCGGTTTGTTCTATGAACGCCACGTGCTCCAAGGAGCGATACGTCAAGCGGCCAACCAAGGCAAAGCAGTCCATCTTATGGGTCTACTCTCTGAGGGCGGCATCCATGCCTCGGCCGGCCACGCCCGGGCGCTGGTGAGGATGGCAAAAAATTTGGGGGTGAAGGAGCTTTGGGTCCACCCGTTTACCGACGGCCGCGACGTTCCGCCCCGATCAGCGCTCGCAGAGCTCGCCAAGCTCGAGGCAGAATTTACCGCTACCGGGATCGGTCGGATCGGTACGGTGATCGGTCGTCACTACGCCATGGACCGCGACAATAACTGGGGCCGCACCGAGGCTGCCTACCGGGCGCTCGTCACTGGCGAGGGCAAGCGGGCAGAGTCGGCCGAAGAGGCCCTGAAAGAGGCCTACCGGCAAGACCTCGGCGATGAGTTTGTTCCTCCGACGGTGATCGAATCAGCGAGTGAGCAGGCCAAGCGCGGCGCGGCCTTCATACCTGGCCGGGTCCAGCCGGGCGATATCGTTATCCACTGGAATTTCCGGCCCGACCGTGCCTGGCAGTTACTTCGAGCCTTCCTCGACAAGCGGGCGCTCTGCAGGTTTGGGCTGGTGCGCCGGGTGCCGATTGCCGGCGTTGGCCAGCTGGTTACTCTTACCGAGTCGTTTTTGCCGCTTGAGGGCCTCTCCCCCGCCTTCCCCCCGGCCACGATCGAAAATACTCTCGGGCAAATGGTCGCTAACCACCGCCTCAAGCAGCTTCGGGTGGCCGAGAGCGAGAAAGCCTCGCACGTGACCTACTTCTTCAACGGCGGCCGGCCCGAACCCTACGCAGGCGAGGACCGGTTAATCATTCCCTCGCCGAAGGTGAAGAGCTTTGAAGCCAAGCCGGCAATGGCGGCCGGCCAGCTCACCAGAGCGATCGAACGGGCCGTGGCGAGTGGCGAGTGGGATCTCATCGTCGCGAACTTCGCTAACATCGACATGGTGGCCCGGACACGGAACCTCAAAGCCACAGAGACTGCGGTCCTGGTGGTCGACGAGGCGGTCCGCCGGATCGTCAATGCCACGACGAAGGCCAAGGGCGCGGTGATCGTGACCGCCGACCACGGCCTGCCGATGCTTACGAAGGGCGCCGCCGGCACCGTGCCGGTGTCACAGGCGCCGCTGCCGTTCATTTTTATCACCCCCACCAATAAGCGCGACGAACTTGCGGCCGCGAAGGTTGCCTCTACGAATTCGTTCGTGGCCAAGGCCTTCCGCTCGAAGCATACCCTGGCCGACGTTTCCCCGACGGTGCTCGACCTCTCGGGCATTGCCAAGCCCTCGGACATGACCGGCAGCTCGCTCCTCGGAGAATTAGAGTGAGCTCAAGCAAAAAAAGAGATCCCGAATTTTTTAAGGATCATTTCCGAATCGCGATCTCTTGCCTCCACCTAATCACCTCCACTTGTCAGGTGGAGGAAGGAAGGTGGAGGTTTATTCCTGATCAATCAGCTTGTCCTTGATAAGGGCAAGTTCTTGGGCGTAGCCAAGGTAGTCCTCACAGAATTCCTGGTAGGTTTGGGAACCACCGGCGAGCTGGATGAGAAGCGATGGCCGACAAAGGCGCGACTCAATTCCTCTCACTACATCGTTATGGGAAGACCACGGGTATTCATCGGCTCTGCGACTCAGCCTGGCCACGACCGGATTGAGGTGAATGTAGCGGGAGACATGGAGGAGCTGCTCGTCTGAACTCACGTGAACTGCACGGAACGTGCCCTGGAACATCGAACCGACCCGGGTTCTTCTCGTATTGCAATACCGCGTATAGCTATTGAGCGACCGGCTCATGAATGTACTAACTCCACCTTGCTCTTGCTGGCGAAGAAGAAGATGAAAGTGGTTGGGCATCAGGCAGTAGGCATGGATCTCAACGAGCGGCTTTGCCGGGTCTTTGGCAAGCGTTCCTCGGAACTCCTTCGTTTGGTTGAGCGCAGAGAGTTTGTTCTCTGGAGTGGACTCGAGGTAGAACTGAAAGGTAGTGAGAAGTCGGCGGTAGTCGCGTTCATCCTGGAAAATTTCTTGTTTCGCAACGCCTCGGTTATAGACATGGTAGAAGTGACCAGTTGCAAAGGATGGTTGGATGTACGGCATACCTCCACCTTACCACTTCCACCTGACAGGTGGAGGAAGGACGCTTTCGTTATCCCCAGTGAGGTCTTTGACTCTGGCAACTGTCGTTCGTATAGTGTGTGCAAACCCCGTGAGGAGGGGTTCAAGTAGTAGCAGTATAAGTTCTCATAGGAGGGAACTGTGAAGAGAACGCACAGGAAGGTTCTCGCAATGTCGAGAGCACTCCTCTCTATCATGCTCATTGCCCTGTTGGGGCTGTTGAGCATTCTCGTTGCGCCGGGGTCGTCGGTCGCAGCTGATTTGGATACGGAGAGCATGTCTCTTTCGGATCCGACGATTGATGAAACTGGAGTGACGTACACGATCACCCAGAGCAACGTTACGACAAGCACTATCCAATGTATCCGAGTAGAGTTTGACACGGCTGCAGATGGTTCGGGCGGTTTACCGAGCGGCATGAGCCTGGCCTCAGTTGCACTGAGTGGAACCTCCAACTATGTTCCTACTCCAGCAAGCTGGACTGCAACCGACGCAGGTTCAGGTGTTGTTGAAATTACCTTTGCAACTGGCGAGATACCTGCATCTTCATCAAACCGGACAATCGTTTTGAGCGGAATCGAGAACGGAGATACGGCTAACACAACTTACTTTGCCATTGTGAGTACTTATAACAATGTTGACTGTTCAACATCTCCAGTTGACAGCAATGGTCAGTCAGCTTTCGTCTTCACTGAGGGTGTGGTAGTGACAGCTCAAGTCAATCCGACGCTTACCTTCACCGTTGATTCGACGACCTGTGATCTGGGTGTTTTGACTGCCTCCACAACAGGAAGCTGCATCCACACCATGACCGCGGCCACTAACGGTACTGGCGGCTACACGATTAGCTATATTCCAACTACGACTCTGACAAATGGATCGTCAGATACCATTACAGAGACTGGAGCCACAGGAGCAACGAGCTCTCAAGGGTCTGAGCAGTTCGGTTTGAACCTTGTCGACAACACCACGCCTAATGTGGGTGCAAATCCGTCTGGTGGCTCTGGTGCAGCATCGACCAACTACACCACGGCTGACACCTTCTCATTTACGGCATCTGGTGCCCAGGTTGCTCAGGCTTCAGGGCCGTCTGCGTTGACAACCTTCACTGTTGCCTATATCGCGAACATCGCGACGAACACCGAAGCTGGTGACTACCAGATGACGCAGACGTACAATATCGTCGCCCAGTATTAGTCAACTCTCAGGAGGATTCTACTCATGAACATTCTTTCGAGGGGCAAAGGATTACGGCTGGGAGTTGCCGTTGCCGGAATCTCACTGTTGGCACTGCCAATGGTGGCCCTAGGACAGGCAGCAGAGGATGGCGTTGACCTTTCGGTCACCCCGCTCATTCGCGAAGTCAACGTTGATCCGGGCGAAGTGGTCACTGGCACCGTTGACGTCACCAACAACTCAGATGAAAACGTCACCATCTACCCGCTGGTTCGGGACTTCACCGCCAGCGATGACCCGGACACCGGCGCCCCTACCTTTAGCGAGGTTTCAGGCTCCGATGCCAAGGCAGTCTCGCAGTGGGTCACCTTCGACCGCGACTCGTTTGAGCTCGCTTCGGGTGCCACGGGCAGCATTAACTACACGATGAGCGTTCCTGCGAACGCTGAACCGGGCGGCCACTATGGCGCGATCTTTGCCTCCACCGAAGCGCCAGATGTTGAAGCCTCGGGTGTGGCGATTTCGGCCCGCGTTGGGTCGCTGATCCTCGCCACCGTGTCGGGCGACATCCGCTCCGCCGGTGACGTGCTCGAGTTCAAGACCAGTCAGTCGGTGTACCAAGCAGGCCCAGTCAACTTCATGGCTAGCCTCAAGAACACCGGGAACGTCCACTTTAAGCCGATGGGTACCATCGACATTGAAGGCCCAGTCAACACCTCGATCAAGGTCAACGACGACGGCGCGAATGTCTTACCCAACTCAGTCCGGAACTTCGGTGCCGAACTGAACGAAGACCTCCCGTTCGGCCGCTACCAGGCAACGCTTGACCTGGTTGCAGAAACGCCAAACGGCGACGCGATTCCGCTCACTGCGGTTGCCACCTTCTGGGTGATCCCAATGAGCACGGTGCTCGTTACTCTCTTGATCCTCATCGTCCTCTACCTACTCATGAAGAGCTGGAGCAAGGACAGCGGATCAGCGATGAAGAGCTCCAAGAAGTAAGCACGCTTTCCTGTGCACCAAAGAGCGCCCACCCGGGCGCTCTTTGTTATGGATTTTTCCAGGGTGTTGCTTTGGGGGTTGTTCCTCTATAATGAGGCAGAACTGAGGAGGGAGTATCGTCCGTTTGATGCGTACGAAAGGGGTGGCGATTGCACTCGCCGGCGTGGCCGGTTTATTCGCGTGGTCGCTGCAGGTTGCGGCGGCGCCGCTTGGAAGCGAAAGCATTGCGCTTTCCGATCCGCGGATCGGCCAAACGAACGAAACCTACACGTTGGTACTGAGTAACCAGTCGGCATCGACGATCCGCTGCATTACCGTGCGTTTCACCGAGGACTTCAACGCCAACGACCCGATCCCCGGCATGAGCCTGGTTGGGGCGAGCCTCGACGCTTCCTCAACCTTCGTGCCGACCCACGGTTCATGGACCCTCGCAGCCAGTGACGTAACTGGGGTGATCACGCTCACGA
>CAZOUL010000055.1:0-4912 GCA_964583025.1 uncultured Candidatus Saccharibacteria bacterium | reverse complement strand
GCCAGGAAGTAACCATGGCTCTCTGGCTCGGCACCCAGGCACTCACTGAACGGGTAAAGGCGCTGGAGACTGCTGTTTCGAAGAACGTACTTTCGATCACCTCAGTGGAAACCAACGCCGTCACCACCAAGAAGATCACCGTGAAAGAATCGGCGAAAATCGACGGTACGCTCGCCGTTGCCAAGGCCGCGGTATTTGCCGATACCATCCTTGTGAAAGGCACGGCCACCTTTGAAGGTTCGCTCGAGGTCAAGCAGGGGCTTGTCCTTGGCCGACGCTCGATCGACGGACCAGTGTACGTGACAACCCCTGATGGCACGGTCGTTGAGCCGGACAAACTCCTCGGCGAAGAAGTGATTGTCGGCGTGAAAAATACCGACGAGATCCGCACGCTGATCCTGCAATCGGCGATCAAGAAGAACGGAAAAGTCCTGATCATCAAGGATGAATCCGGCCGTGCCGAGGTGCACAACATCATTGTTGAAACCGAGCTCGAGGAGACCATTGACGGCCAAGACTCACTACTCATCAACACTGATTACGGCGTGCTTCGCCTCTACTCCGACGGCACGAACTGGTTCACGTTCTAAGCCGCGCTTCCCCAGCTGCTCATCTGCTATACTTTGGCTATGACCACAGACGATCTTGAGCAAATTCGAAGTATCGTACGGGAAGAGGTAACTCAGCAAGTCGAGGCCTCGGAGGGACGAATTCTCAAGCATGTCGATGAAAAGATTGGTTCAACCGAGGAGCAGTTGAACTCCAAGGTCGACTCGATCGAAAAGAAGTTAAACTCAAAAATTGACTCGGCCAAAACAGAGCTCCTGGAGAAAATCGACCAATCGCAAGAGCAATTAGCCACGCTGACCCAAAAAGAGTTTCTGGTGCAAGGTGAACAGCTGGATGAGCTGCAAGCTGATCTTGGAGAGATGAAGGATGATGTTGCCTCGATCAAGCGAGTCCAGGAGCATGAGGTACGTCGGGCTGACCGGAACGAGAAGCGGATTAGCCGGCTCGAGAAACGCGTCTACGCCTAATTGAGGAGGGTTTGTGGAGGGATTACCGGGCTACGGCCCTATGCAAAGAGAGTCGCGAGCAGTGCTCCCTGGCACACGTCGGCTGCACGGTTCGCTCTACGATAATGTCAGCTGGTACAGAAGGTGGCACCAGAGTCCATGGCGCACACCGGTCCATCTGCTTGCTCTTGCTGGCGTGGTTGCGGCGTCGGTCCTGGCAATCCTCACGCTCACCAAAGAAACTATTGCCCCAACCCAGGCAGCCGCCGGGATTAATGAACAGTTCCCGTTCCAAGGCCGGCTCACGAATCCGGACGGCACGGTGGTAGCCGACGGTGACTACGACCTCACCTTCCGCCTCTATACGGTAGATACCGGCGGCGTTGCTGTTTGGACAGAAGCCCACACCGGCGCCAACGACGTTGGCGTGGAAGACGGGATCTTTAGCGTAAACCTCGGCTCGCTCACCAGTTTGAGCGGCATCGACTTCAACCAAGACGCCTACTACTTAGGCGTGAGCGTAGAGACCGACACCGAGATGAGCCCGCGGATCCGCCTGGGTGCTTCCCCATATGCCTTTAACTCGGATACGCTCGACGGCCTGGAATCGACAGATTTCCTGATCCTCGAAGGACAAGTGGGCGGTCAAACCGCCTACGGCGGCACCGGAGCAGGGGAGAATCTCACCCTACGCTCAACCTCTCATGCCACCAAGGGCGACATTCTCCTCGTTGACGATGGCGGGGACGTGATCGTAGGCGTCGCCGGCAATGCCACGATCTCTGTGCCAGGGGCAGGGTCCAATAGTGAGCAACTCGGCGCTGGCGCTTCGGCAAGCGGTGCATCTTCAGTGGCAGTTGGCCAAGGAGCCAGCGCAAGTGATGATTTTTCCGTGGCAATAGGGCGAAGTGCATCGGCTGGGGGATTTGGCGGCACGAATGCAGTCGTTGTTGGATACGATGCTCGCAGTGACGGCGATAATAGTATTTCAATCGGCTACCGCGCTGATAGCAGCGCCAACGCAGTGGTAATTGGCTACAGCGCCCAAGCAGAAAGCGGAAGTTCGATTGCAATCGGACGGGATGCTGACATTGGCGGCGCCTCTGATAGCGGCATCGCGATTGGCCGGGATGCTGTTGTTGTCGGTGGTACCGACAATGCGGTTGCACTTGGAAGAAGCGCGGTGGTGAACGGACCGAACGGCATTGCCATTGGAAGAGACGCGAGCGTTTCGGCAACCGGGGCAATTGCCTTTGGAAGAAGCGCGGCGGCCGATGAGGCAAATGCCTTAGTTATTGGCTCTAGCACCGCCCCGATTCTCAATGTCTACGCAGGCGAAGGAAGGGTGAATAGTACGCCGAGTGCTTGGACCTTAAACGGTACGGGGGGATCCGGGACCGACGTTGCCGGTGCCAACATCAACATTGCCGGCGGCCGCGGTACCGGGGCGGGCGCGGGCGGCTCGGTGATCATCCAAACTGCTCCTGCAGGGAGCTCCGGCTCATCACTCAATACACCACTTCAGCGGCTCGAGGTGAGTGCTAATGGGAACATCATTGTGGGCGCCGCCGCGCTCGCAACCTCTGCCACCGACGGCTTTCCGTACATCCCAACAACAAATGGCGCACCAACCGGCGTGCCAACCGGATATACCGGCCGTTCGCCATTTGTCTTCAATACCGCCAATAACGCACTCTACTTTTACAACTCCGGGTGGCAGCAGATCGGTGGCGGAGCGATTGCTGGCTCAGGCACTGCCGGTCGGGTAACCATTTGGACTGGCGCGAGCGCTGTCGGCGATGATGCTGACTTTCTATGGAATTCATCCCAGAATCGACTCAGTATTGGCACCAACCCGTCAACCGACACTGCGGCGGTACTCAGCCTTCCTAACAACAAAGTAATCTCTGCTCGGAACGCCGCCAACACTGCGAACCTTGATGTTATTTCTCTCAACGCTAATGACCACATAGCAATTGGCGACGGCTCGTCAGTTGATATCCAAACTGGCAGCACATCCGCTGGGGTGAGAACGCTAAGATTCCAGACCGCAAGCGCCTCTGTTGCCGATGTCGTGGTTGAAGGAACGCTTACTGTGCACAACTCAAACGCATTCGGTGGTAATCCTGCGACAAGCGGCCATCTCCGCCTCCCGAACAACGCCCCGCTGAACTGGCGCAATAATGCAAACTCGTCGAACTTGGGCATCCAAATCAACGCGCTTGACCACTACGAGTTCACCGCTTCTTCAAACCTCGTCACGTTCGACATTCTTAACGGCTCGGCGAGCACCCTCCAAGTTGAAAACTCCGACTCCTCAGTGGCCAATCTGGACGTCGAGGGCGTGGTCACGGTATATAATTCCAATGGCTTCGGCGGCAGCCCGGCGACAAACGGCCACATCCGCCTCCCGAACAACGCCGCAATCTCCTGGAGGAACGCTGCTGGCACCGGTAACTACGAGCTCCTGAAGTACAATGCCAATGACCATATCCAACTCGGGGCAAGCCCGATCACCCCGACGGTGAATCTCCAGGTCGGCTCTACGGCCGCCGGGGCCCGGAGCTTAGATATCCAAACTACCAGCGCCTCGGTTGCCAGTATCAACCTGGAAGGATTCCTTACCGTTCACAACACGAATAGTTTCGGTGCATCGCCAGCCGATGATGGCCACGTCCGTTTGCCGAATAATGCCTCGTTCAATTGGCGGAATGCTGCCAATTCAGCGAATTTGGGCATTTCGCTCAATACCCTCGACCACTACCAGCTGACCGCCGCATCAAACGTGGCGACGCTTGACATCCCGAGCAACGTCAACAGTACCCTGCAAATCGAAAACTCCGATTCAACGATTGTCGATGTCGCGATTGAGGGCGGTCTCACCATCCACGACAGTAATGGGTTTGGAAGTACCGTTGCCACCATCGATAGTTCGGGCATCGTACCGGGCGTTGACGATGTCTACGATCTCGGCTCGGCAAGCTTCCGCTGGCGCGATCTCTACCTCGGCCCCAGTTCACTTCACGTTGCTTCGAAGGCCTCGGAAACCGGCACGGCCCGAGATTGGAAGCTCACCATTGAAGAGTCGGCTGGCGCCACCCAGGGCGACATCCGTATCCAAGAAGGCACCACCACCTACTTCAGCGCCACCACTGCCGGTAACGTCGTTCTTGGGAGCGGCGCACTCGCTACGAATGCCACCGACGGTTTTCCGTATATCCCAACAACAACTGGCACGCCAACTGGCACGCCAACAACGTACACTGGCCGGGCTCCATTCGTTTTCGATAGTGCTAATAATGCGTTGCACTTCTACAACTCCGGTTGGCAGCAGATCGGTGCCGGCCTTAATGGCTCAGGCACCGCGGGCAGGGTCGCCTACTGGGATGACACCAATAGTCTGAGCTCTGATTCCACCTTCCTCTGGGATGCACTCAACGACCGACTAAGTCTGCAGGGTGGTAGTCTCTCTATTACTGCGCCTGCTGCCACAGGAGTTGACCTGGACGGGGTAACGGACGATCAGTTCTTCGCTCGCTTCAAGAGCTTTAACTCGACTGCAGCGAACGGATCACTGCTCCTCCTTGCCCGCGGCAGGGGAGACAGTGGTACACCGGCCGTAGTGAGCGCCGGCGACACGCTCGGCGAACTCCTCTTTGCCGGCGTGGATGCGTCCGGCACGGAAAACAGCGGAGCATCAATTCTCGCCGTTGCCGACGGTGACTCGGGCAACGTTGATATGCCGACTCGACTCGAGTTCCGCACCAGTCCCGATGGCTCGGCGACACCGGCAACTGCGCTGACCGTTGATTCCACTGGAAATATCGGTATTAACACGACAGCTCCCGGCACCAACCTGCACATTTTGGATAGCGGCACCGCAGAAGCCTCGAGTA
>CAZOUL010000054.1:0-5175 GCA_964583025.1 uncultured Candidatus Saccharibacteria bacterium | reverse complement strand
CGGGCCTTCGCCGACATCATCGAGCCGGCGGTCTACGAGGCCCAGTACTTCATCACCACCACCGAGATCGACGGCGAGTCGTCAACGATCGAGGTGCCGGTCGGCGAGCTCGCCACCGATCCAACGGCGGAACAGGCAATGTTTATTTTGGTCAATAAAGAACGGGAGCGGCGGGATCTTTCTCTCCTTGCCTGGGATGAGGAGTTGGCGGTGGTGTCCCGGCTCCATAGCCGGGACATGTGGCGCCGGCAGTTCTTTGCCCACGTGAACCCAGACGGCGCCGACCCGTTCGACCGGCTCCGCCAAGCCGGGGTCAAGTACTTGGTGGCCGGGGAGAACCTGGCCTTGGCGCCCTCGACCCCGATTGCCCACCGGGGCCTCATGGACTCGCCCGGTCACCGGGAGAACATCCTGGCGCCGGAGTTCGGCTCGATCGGCATCGGCGTGATCCGCAACGGCCTCTACGGCGCCACCTACACCCAACTGTTTACGGAGTAGTGAGCAGCTTGACCGAGGCAGTGTCAACGGCTACACTACAGCGTTTGCACTCTTAACAAGTTTGGGTCTGGAGGGGAAATGAATAGATTGTATTTGTTTTGCAATTCCGTAAGTTCCACCGACCCATCTGAGTTTGGCTGGTGAGAGACAGCGCGACAGGTGCCTGTAGCAGCACGGTCTATGTCATCACCAGCCGCAATCGTTGGCGAGTTCATGAGACAAAGCAGAAGTTGCCTCCGGCAATTCACTTGCTGTCCTTAAACTTGTTTTGAGAGTTGGTGAGAGAGACAAATGGTGGCTTAGAAAAATCTAACGCTACAATTGTCATCTCGCCTCTAGTGTTGGCGTCGTTGCCGAGACAATATTCGTGTTGAGTGTTTATCAAACCGTTGTATGTCCGCAACGTCGCCTCAAGAGTTGGGTGTAGAGCGTCAATTGATTGAATGCCGAAGAGCTGTGAAGGAAATGACCCTGACACCCACAATTGTTCGGTGATCGAGTGGCAATAAAGAACGTGAGTTCAACCCTCGACCTGTCCCGATCACCATTTGCCCGCGTCTCAACCGATGACTCACCTCCAAGAAACGGAGAGACGCAGTGGCAAGATACATTGTTATGCCCGCTGACATCGAGCCGACCGTACTCGTCGAGCTTGGCCGGAGCCCCAGTTGGGAGCTCCTGCCGCCCGAAGAAACACGGAAGATCGAAGTCGACGGCGAAACCCTCAAAGAGACGTTCTCGCCCCGGGTCGAGTTTTTGGACTCACTCGGGGCGACCGACCAGCTCTACGCGCCGCTCGGGGGCATCGGCGATGCTTTCCTGGTTGGCGCCTACCAGCGCGGTGCCCAGGTGTACCGGATGACCTTCCACGATCTCAACCGCTTGAAAGAAACGGTTGAGATCGACGAGCGGCTCGCCCCGCCGGCCAAGATCGTCAAGGGCGGCGGCCGCCAAGCCGAATGGGCAACGAGCGCCGCCATCATGGCGACCTTGGTTACCCAAGGGCAGCTCGACGAGTTCCGCCCGTTCGAGGAAACTGATCTCCGAATTGCCCTCATCCGGGTCTACATCAACATGTTGATCGCGACCCAGGATGAGATCCGTAAGCGCCTCCAGCTCCGGACCACCCGGCTCGAACGGGACCAGGCCTACTTCCTGGACCCGAGCGCCAGCCAAGTGGCGCTCGAGCACCGGATCGAACTGGTGGAGGGCAAGGGGCCGGTTGATTCCTTGCTCGGCTACGAAAAGGAGCTCGAGCGGGAGATCACCAAGCAGCTCAAGCGGCTGGCGGTCTTTACCGAGGTTCTCGACCCGGTGAAAGGGATCGGGCCACGGTTGGCCGCCCGGATCATCGCCCCGGTGGTCGACATCCGCCGGTTTCCCAAGATCGCGGGTTTTCGCAAGTACGCCGGCTGGCACGTGATGGAGAACGGCCGGCCGCGGGCGGCCCAGTTCATTCGCGGGGAGTCCGCCCAGTTCCATGAGCTCTTGCGCCAAGGCGTCTGGCTCTTCGGCCAGCAACTGGTGCGCAGCAACTCCCAGTTCCGCCGCTTCTACGACGACTACAAGGCTCGCAAGGCCGAGTTGGTAGGAACGGTGATGGGGCAGACCAAGGCGGGCAAGGACTTGGTGATGACTAAGGCCTGGCTTGATGCCCGGGCCCGCCGGTTTGCGGCAAGCAAGTTCTTAAACTACTTGTGGTTCGGCTGGTGGGAGCTGCACGGCAAGCAGTTCACCAGCCGGGAGACCAGCCAGCCGTTTACGGCCCGGGATTTGCTAGAGGGTTAGCGCTCGATGAGCGCCCGACTGTTTGCGCCGCGCGAGTCAATACAATGGGTGTTGGCTAACAACTCTACCCCTGACTCGCGGCGTACTATTGTTTGTTTGCGCCGGATGAAGATGCAGTGTTACAGGTGCCGAGCACATAGCAGTTTGCAATCATCCGGTCCCCATGTTTGGCAGCAAGTGTCTCAACTTGGTTGATGCAAAACAATAAATTGGATGAACCCTGCTGCCTCTGACAGTTGGGGGTCGCGAGACATCTAATATATTGCTGTAAATCAGCAATACGATTGTTGTTCACGACCGCCGCTACCGTTGGACGGGCTCGAGAGGAAACTCTCGCTCTGAACTGGCTTCAAGGGGCGCGTTATCCCGGGCTCGTCCGCTCCTTTGGCTGAGAGAAGTAAACCGTTCGTTGCTGACAGCAAGCATTAAGGTACTCCTCGGCTATTTTCCGGGCGCTTTACAGGCGCCCTTTTTTCTTGCCTAAAAGTCGCTTATACTCGCTGGTTATGCCACAAGAAAACCAATCTTCGGCCAGCTCAGCTTCTCGGCGAATGAGTCGAGCACGGGCCGTCGAGACTTCTCCACCGGGTCGCTTCGCTTCCGAGTCGAAGAAGATTCTTGTTGGGTTAAGTGGCGGGGTGGATTCGGCACTCAGTGCCGCGCTGCTTGTTGACGCTGGCCACGAGGTGATGGGCGTCTACCTGCGGGCCGGGGACGAGCAAATTGCCGCCCACCTGGGTGGCCAGTGCCCGTGGGAGGAAGACATCGCTGACGCCCGGCGGGTGGCAGCGCATCTAAGAATCCCGTTCACGGTCATCGACGTCCGCGATGCGTACCGGACTTGCGTGATTGAGGAGATGGAAGCAGAGTACGCGGCCGGTCGGACCCCGAACCCGGATATTCTCTGTAACCGGGAGATGAAGTTTGGTCTGCTCCTTGACCTTGCCCGGCAAGAAGGGTTTGGGGCGGTGGCAACGGGGCACTACGCCTGCGTACGCGGGAAATCCGAAACTCGAAATCCGAAACTCGAAACTCGCAGTTTGAAACTCAAGGCCAATTTAGACAATTACTCTTCGACTCGGAAGGCTGAAGGCCGTTCCGGTGGAGAAGTTCTCGACTCCGCTTTGCTTCGCTCGAACAATAATTTTGAGCTACACCGTGGGGTAGATCAGAAAAAGGACCAAAGCTATTTTCTCTGGACGCTTACCCAGAAGCAGCTGGCGATGATTCACTTCCCGATCGGCCATCTCACCAAAGACGAGGTCCGGGCTGAGGCCGAGCGGCGGTCTCTGCCGGTGGCAACCAAGAAAGACAGCCAGGGGATCTGCTTCTTGGGGCCGGTGGAGCTCAGAACCTATCTGGCCGAGCGTCTGGCCACCCAGCCGGGCGATGTTCTGAACCGAGCCGGTGACATTGTTGGCCGGCACGGCGGCGCCCAGCTCTATACCGTTGGCCAGCGGCACGGTCTGGGCGTCACTGGCGGGAGCGGGACAACGTTCTACTTGGTTGATAAGCATCTTGAGGAGAATGTGGTCATCGTTGACACGGCGCCTCCGCAGGCCACCGAAGTGACGGTTGCTGACGCCAACTGGATCAATGATCCACCTGAGGTCGGAGCCCAGATCCAGGCTCGAATCCGCCACGGCCAAGAACCCCAAGCTTGCCAGATCGTTTCGCTTCACCCTGCCCGCTTCACCCTGCAATTTGATGAACCCCAAACCGCTGTCGCCCCTGGCCAGTCCGTGGTATTGTCGAAAGGCTCAAGCATCCTGGGCGGTGGAACCATCGTCTAGAACCCGACATCTAAAATTCTCAACCCTGGAAAGTATTGTCATGCTTCGTGTTCTTCGTACGCTCATCGTCATCATCGTCTCGTTCGGCCTGGGTGCCGTCGTCGCTTTGAAGGTGGTGCAAGAGCAGCCGGAACTATTGGGCGCCAAGACCCCGTTCTTTGGCCCGATCGGCGAACTCATCAATACGACCCTGGGCAAGCCGCGTAATGTTGATTTCGGTCTCTACTGGGAAGCCTACGGCAAGATCGAGAACAAATACCCGCGCGAGATCAACCGGCAAGACCTGCTCTACGGGGCAATCCGCGGCACGGTCAACTCGCTCGGCGACCGCTACAGCTTGTTCCTGAGCCCTGAGGAGGCCCGGCGGTTTTTTGAAGACATCAACGGCGAGTTCTCCGGGATCGGCGCTGAGATTTCCCAAGAGGGCGAGCTCTTCCTGATTGTGGCGCCGTTGCCGGACTCGCCGGCCGAAGCAGCCGGCTTAAAGCCCCACGACGTGATTGTCTCGGTTGACGGCACGCCGGCCGAAGAGTTCGAGTTCGGCGCCTTGATCAATGCCATCCGTGGCCCGGAAGGCAGCCAGGTGGTCCTAGAGATTTTCCGGGACGGGTTTGAGGAACCGCGCGACTTTACCGTCACCCGCGACACAATCACCATCGAATCACTCACCTACGAGCTCCGCGATGACAACCTCGCCTATGTCCGGATGATCCAGTTCTCTGACGATACCCTCCAGGAGTTCTTGGCCCGGGTCGATGAGTTCCAGGCGGCTGGGGCCGAGGGGCTCATCCTCGACCTCAGGAATAACCCCGGCGGCTTCCTAGATACGGCCATCGATATCACGTCGCTGTTCCTTACTGACGGGCCAGTGGTGATTGAGGAGCGCAAAGGCGGGGAGCGGGAGAATTTTGACACCACCAGGGAAGCGACCTTAGCCGATGTTCCGTTAGTGGTGCTGGTAAACGGCGGTTCCGCGTCAGCGTCAGAGATTCTGGCCGGTGCGGTCCAAGACCGTGGTACCGGGACCGTGATCGGGACCCAGACCTTCGGCAAGGGCTCCGTCCAGGAAGTGGAAGAACTCTCCGACGGCTCGGCG
>CAZOUL010000053.1:0-5370 GCA_964583025.1 uncultured Candidatus Saccharibacteria bacterium | reverse complement strand
TCAGAGTGTTCGATTTGGTGACTTATGACGCTATTCATAGAACGTTCGTATTTAAAATCCGTATTTTTTACATGGCCACTCGTTGGGAGCGGTTGAGTCAGCCTCGGAGGGTGAGGGGATGGGGGGCGTTGGAAGGGGGGTTGAGGTTGGGCGTTAGGGTCTATGCGCCTCTTGGGCGGGTTCAATGGTGGTTCCAAGGCGGGCATATGTAATTTTTTGCTGCCCTTCACGAGAAGATTGGGTACTTCACGATAAACCTCGGCAGCAGTGAGATCTCGATGGTTGGCCCGAGTCTCCGCTTCGGCCGAGATCGTATTCTTTTGTGCCGGCCTGTGGAGGGTGGGTTCTGATAAGAGTACTGGAGGATTGGTGCCTATGGCGGCCTTGGGAGTCGGTTCTCGGCGGGCAGGCAGGGGCCGCTCAAACACTGGCTCATCATTCTCGATCTCACCCCTAGGCTTGACTGGGGAGGGCAGGGAGGGCTCGGCGACAGCTGGATGGGGAGGCACAGTGGTTCTTATGGGAACGGGGCGAGTAATTTCCTCGAGGGCGGCCTCAGGAAGAACCGGGGCAACGGTAGGGCTTATCGGAGTTTGGTGAGCGCTCGGTACATCCTCAGTCTCTGGTGCCGTCCACGTTGTTATCGGCTCGGTGACCGTGGGGTTCGCTGCATTCTCCTGATGGTATTCATGAGGTGCGCCATCGAACCACCACGAAAAAAGTGAGGGCAATGATTCAGTTTCAAGAAGTCCGATTGAGGGATTTCCTGGAGCGAACTCCGGGTTGGGGACGCGGAATGGGCCAGTCGTCGCTTCAGAATTGTGTAGGCTGTCCTGGTCCTCTTCCTTATCCTCTATGAGGATAAGGAGTGGCTCTTGGTCTGAGATGAAATCAACAGGAACCGATTCGCCAACTTCGAGAGCACTGATATCGTCTTCGCACTCGTATGAGTTTCGAATGAGAAATCCTCGCTCCTCGTCGTGTTCTTCCGGATACTCGTATCGGCCTTCGGCGAGGAGCGCAGGAATGATCGTTTCGTCAATTTCACGCAAGAATTCCTGGTCGGCGAAGGTAATAGGCTGGCCATCGGCTGTGAGTAGCTCGTATCCATCCTCGGTGCGGCGGAGGATGTATGTAAATTTAGAGCGGCCAGGAATAAGCGACGTCGGTTCCTGTTCGCGGAGGTCTGGATGAGGTTCGCGATTCGAGGCTTCCGGTAAGGAAAAATTCGGGAGAGGAAGTCTTGCCACGCGGCACCGATCGTCGAGTACGATGTAGAGCGAGGCCGGAATAGAGGCATCTTGGGGCGCTTCGAGTGCAAAGCCAGTGGTGGCAAGCGAGCGGGCCAGATGGGCGCGACGATCCACTTCGTCCTGCGCTAGGTCATGGATCGGTTGCAGTGATTCAAAGAGCTCCTCGCGGAGTAGCTCGGGGTGAGTTGCGGAGAAGGCAATAGCTTCCCATGAGCTGGGAGTGAGGTGGGCTGCTTCAATAAGCTCAGGCTCATCGCACGATCGCCAAACAAGAGCAAATTCTATGACGCCCTCAGCGTTTCCAACCTCTTCGTCATCCGTAGTTACGAGGCGTTCGACTTGGTGCAGCCGAATTCTTTCAAGGGCACTTTCGAGCGGTGCTGGTACTTCAGCGGTTGTCCGCCATGTCTGGAACCGTTCGGACAGTGGTGCAGCTTCCCACGCTGAGTCTGCCGCTTCTTGGGAAGCGACCGGTTCAGGTGCGCGTTCTTCGAGTGATCCGACAATAATCAAAACCCTCCTCATGCAGAGAAGGGTGGATGAATCGGAGCGCCTTCTGCTGCGGAAGACTGCCCAATCATGAGGATTGGGCTAGAGAGCAACGCTGGTCGTCGGACTCCCGCCGAAGAGGCGGATTACCGTTGCGGCACAGTGCCGGAATCTCACCGGACTTTCCCAGATAGGGGTGCAGAGACGTTGCTGCGTGTTGTTACTCATCTATTCTTACGAGAGCAGCGCTTTCGCGTCAACGCTAGTACTCATAGAGATAGAGTCCTCCATGGCGGTGGCTTCTCGAAATGACTTGGCTCGGCTCTTTTCCTGGGATCGGAAAGGCATGGCTCACGACCCGGCTTCCTGGTTTGAGTTCATGGGAGAATTTCTTTGCCAGGCGTTTCATCATTGGTGGGAGGAGGTACGTGTACACGCAATCTGCCTTGCGAAGGTCGGCAGAAAAAAGATTACCAAGTTCAACCGTGACATCGGGTCGGCGGATCAGGAGGCGTGTTCGGAGGACTAGATAGGGGGAAAGCTCAACGCCATGGGCATGGGCGCCAGTGCGCTTGGCGACATATTTGAGGAGCGAACCGTCTCCAGAGCCAAGTTCAACGAAGCGGTCTCCAGGTGTTAGCTGGGCAAGTTCGATGATCTCGGGATACAGGTCAGAAGAGCTACGCACGAACTGGGCTCCACCGATCACAGAGATAAGGTACGATCCAGCAATGAATAAGACCAATAATCCTACGACCGCGATAAATGTAAAAACTAGATATGTCACAACTTTAGTATACCTCGGAACGAAGTTATCCGCAGACCCTATCTCCTCCCGTAGTGTAGGCTAGGCGCAGGCATGTGTGCCGTTCTTCTACATTATCGAAGGGGGAGACAGCTGTGGTTGCTGTTATTGTGCCGAAGCGGTTGATTTTTTTTGACAATGAGCCACTGATTACTGTACCGAGCGGGCCTCTCTGCTCTGCTCGACTATTACGAACAGAGATTGGCCATCTCCAGCATGTTCACCTAGAACTGAAATCGGAGTCACGGCAAAATGCTCTTGCGGCAGAGTTCCTGAAGCGATTGGCGCCGAACCCCGAGGGAGTACTTCTCCATTCGCTCGCCGCAGATTCCCACTTCTTGGATTCGCTCATGATTCGCACACTCAGCTTGATTAGTGAGATGCGTCCAATACGACGGGTCGCTGATCTTATGAGTTACGATCACCGGCAGCTCAAGCAGCGATGTTTTCAGTTACTAAGTGCGGAGTATGCCGGAAAGACTCGAGTGAATTGCGCCGGCGCTTTTGCCGATTCATGCCGGCAATTCTTGAGCCAGTACGACCTGCCACTTGGCGTTCAATGGACGGACGAGCAACGAGCAGTTGTTGCTCGAGTCCGGCCCTTGCGCTGGGGAGAGTTTGAAAAACACCTGAAAGGGGCTTGTTCCGTTGAACACTCTGACCAATGAACAGATCGCACCGCAAGTTGCTCGAACAATCCGGGTACGGCGCCCGGACGACTTCCACGTCCATTTGCGCGAGGGCGAGACGCTCGAACAGATTTTGCCCGAAACAGCACTACAGTTTGGCCGGGCGCTCGTCATGCCGAACTTGCACGTCCGCCCGATTCTTACCGCCGAGGACGCTCGGTGGTACCGGGAGGTTATCACCGCTCACCCGGCCGCCAAGGCGACGGGTTTTGAGCCGCTCATGACTATCTACCTGACGAAAGCAACTACTGCGCCGATGATCCGGGACGCGCACCGGGCCGGGGTCATTGCAGCCAAGTACTATCCCAAGGATCTCACCACCAATGCGTCCCTCGGAGTTGAGAATATCCTTGAACTCAAGGAAGCGCTTCGGGCGATGGAGGATTGCTGCATGGTGCTATGCATCCACGCGGAGAAGTGCGGCTCGTTCGTGTTGGATCGCGAGCATGATTTTGTACCGAGCTTGAAGCGGCTGGTGCAGCGGTATCCGAAACTTCGGATCGTCGTCGAGCATGTGACGACTGAGCGGATGGTGAACGTTGTCAGGAAACTGCCGGAAACAGTTGCTGCGACGATCACGGTCCATCACCTGATCCTCACCCTCGACGATGTCATTGGTGGGGCGCTTCGCCCCCACCACTTCTGCAAGCCGGTGGCCAAGCGGCCACGGGACCGGGCGGCGCTCATTGGCGCGGCGTGTTCGGGGGAGGCGAAATTCTTCCTTGGAACTGACAGCGCCTTTCACCCGGTGGAAAAGAAGGAATCGGACTGCGGCTGTGCCGGCGTGTTCAGCGCGCCGGTGGCCATGTCTACCCTTCTCGAGATTTTCACCCCTCAGCGGCGGGATGCGCTCGAGCGCTTCACTTCTGAAAATGGTGCCCAGTTCTATGGGCTGCCGCTCAACACCCAGCTTGACACCTATCAATGGTGTCAGCGAATTGTTCCGACCAACCTCTACGGCGGACGCTGTTTCCGCGCTGGTGAACCAATCACCTGGGAACGGTGTGCGACCGAATAAAGACCGAATAAAAACCCGGCTCGATGAGCCGGGTCTGCGCCCCAGCAATGGGGCGTCTTTTTATGTCTGCGGCGTTTTGTGCCGCTCCTCGATGTAAGTGAGTATTTCTTCGGCACTTTCCGCGCTTACGAGGCCATTTTCGTGATAAAAAGCGACGAGTTGCAGGATGCTCAAGAGCGAACATACCTGATAGCCACGACGTTCGAGTTCCTCGCGACCGCCTTCTTCACGGTCGACAAGTACCTGGATGGTGTGCACGTGCCAGCCTGCGCCGGCAGTGCGTAAGGTGTCAATGCACTCAAGCTTGCTCCCGCCTGCCGTCAACACATCGTCAAGCAAAGCGCAGGTGATTGGCCGTAGGGTGGGGATGCTCGCAAATGAGCCGTCCTCCTCCTTTTGGGGGAAGTGGACGACCTTGTTAGGGAGGAGGGATGCGATTGCTCGGCCCACCGGGTTCCAGGCGTCCGGGACGATCGCAACTGCCTCGACCTGATCAAGAATGCCATATTCACGGAGTTGGCTCACTTTGAGCTGGGCGATCTGTTGAACGTGATCTGCCGAGAGTGGTCCGGGTCTGGTAGGATGATCGCTTGTCCGCAAATTCAGGTAGTAGGGAGAGAGTGGGTCAGTGCAGGTGGGGTCACGGTGCTTTTTCAGGGGAAACCCTTTGCCACCGGGCGAGTGCTTCTTCGTCTGGAAGGCGCCGATCCTCAAGAGTTTCAACGCAAGATCTTTCTTTTCACTGGTCATGTCCAGTCCTCGATTCTTAAGGTGCTGCTAGTCTAGGGCGTGGCTTGCTGAGGAGCAAGAAAAAACCCGGCAAAGCCGGGTATCTGTTATATGGTTGCATAGATCTCGTCGATCGTGCGCTTGAGCGCGTCGATCGGATGCGGTGCTCGGACGATCGGTCGGCCGAGCACCAGATAATCGGCTCCAGCCCGAATTGCTTCGGCTGGGGTCATTGTCCGGCGCTGATCGTCGTTGGCGTCGTGATGCCAGAGCGGCCGGATGCCAGGCACGATTTTCTTGAGCGGTAGGCTTGATTGCCCGAGGACCTTTAGCTCAAGTCCTGAGCAGACCACTCCTGCCGCACCGGCTTGGGCAGCGCGCTTGGCT
>CAZOUL010000052.1:0-5436 GCA_964583025.1 uncultured Candidatus Saccharibacteria bacterium | reverse complement strand
GCCAAGCGTATCGGCTCATTCAAGGTTCCTTGGGCATAGAGTTCCGATGTGTACAGAGTTTCTGATTCCACTCCGAGTAACCTGTAGACCTGCTCAAACTCAGCAGCGAAGTGGCGGCCATAATTCTCAGCTGGTGAGACCGGTACGGACGACGGCTTCCCTAGTTTATCTGGAACAGGCACTTGGGAGTGGGGGCGTCCGAGAAATTGCTCGTAACTCGGGTCGAGGGAACTGGGAACCTTTTTAAACTCATCGAAGTCATCAAATCCGTAGATAAAACGGACTTCTCGGCCTTGTTCTCGTAGCGTACGGGCAACGGCGTCATGCAGGACCACCCCGCGGAGTGCTCCGACGTGGATATGTCCTGAAGGAGTTTTCCAGTCAGAGATAACGTACGGGGAGCCATGGCGCCTAGCAACAGCCTGCGCCAGCTCGATGGTCCAAAACGGTGACATATCAGGGACATCCTACCAAAAACCCTCCTGGGGTGACCAGGAGGGTGTATCGAAATGCGTCCGGATGTTACTCGACGTTCTTGATGACGTACTCGACCTGTCCGACAGGAGTGTTTACCGTTACTGTTTCGCCCTTTTTATGCCCCATAAGCGCCATACCCACTGGCGACTCTGCCGATACCTTGCCGGCCACAGGATCTCCCTCGTTCACGCCAACAATCTCGTACGTCTTACTCTGCCCCTTGAGGCTCACTGTCACCCGGCTTCCCATCTGGATTGCCCCGTCGGCGCTGGCCCGGTGGCTCACCACTTTCGCATTCTTGATTTGCGCCTCGAGTTCTTGGATGCGCCCCTCAATAAACGCCAGCTGTTCACGGGCATCATGGTAATCGGCATTCTCAGAGAGATCGCCAAGCTCACGGGCCTCAGCCATCCGTTTCACTACTTTCGGCCTCTCGCTTTTCTTGAGCTTCTCGAGTTCGGTCTTGAGCCTCTCAAGCCCTTCTTGGGTCATTTCATGGACGGTAGTCATAGGTATACCCTTTCACTCGAATGGTTGCGCCGTAACCGGCGCTCAATACCAATACCGCAGTATACGAAATCTTTGGGTCTCAATCAATCCGTTGGGGGTGAACTTCCTCGAGAAAAGTACCATGTGAGCACCTCGGTCGCGACCGGCATCGCCACTTCGTTTCCCGCCCCGCCGCCCTCAATGAGCACCACAAGGACTATCTCGGGCTCATCATAGGGAGCAAATGCGGAGAACCAGGCATGGGTCTCTTCTCCGCCACCGAACTGGGCTGTACCGGTCTTGGCGCCAGCGCGGACGGGGAGCGACTGCAGTTGGCGCGCTGAGCCGTCCTGAACCGCCTGAGCCATGCCGGCGCGGACCGTTTCGAGGTGATCCCGGGGCAAGAGCTCTTCGACCAGTGGGCCAGGCGGAGTCATGGCAGGGCGATCCGAATCATTTGGTTGGTGGCCTAGGAAGAGATGGGGGGTGACTAGCCTGCCCTGATTCGCAATCGCTGCCGTTGCCCGGGCGATTTGCACTGGAGTTACCAAGAGATCGCCTTGGCCAATCGCAAGATGGTAGGTGTCTCCGAGATACCAGGGCTCATTTTTCACACGTTCCTTCCATTCAGGAGTCGGCACCAGACCGGCCACCTCTCCTGGCAGATCAATTCCGGTCGGCTCGCCAAAGCCAAACAGGCGTAGATAGTGGGTGAGTCGCTCAACCCCGAGACCTTTGATTGATTCCCACCCGCCGCCAAGCGCGTAGAAAAACACATTTGAAGATACAGCAATCGCCCGACCAACATTCACGGTGCCATGCACTTTCCAATCTGGAAACACCCACTCACCAATCCGGATTTCTCCTGGGGCATTGATGCTGGTTGAAGGGGTAATAATGCCGTCGGCCAATCCACCCGCTGCAACCATCGGCTTGATGACCGAGCCAGAGGGATATGTCCCAGCGATCGCCCGGTTCGTTAACGGTGCCTGCTCGTCGCTTGTGAGCTGCTCCAGGGCAGCTTGATCGATACCGCGAGCGAATAGGTTGTTGTCGTAATCTGGCAAACTCACCATCGCCAGCACCGAACCGTCCCGTGGATCGAGCGCCACGCCAACCGCCGAACCTTGTTCCTCGGCGTCTGGCCTTGTCCGGGCAGCATTGAGCGCTGCCCCAAGCCGCTCCTGCAGCTCAGCGTTGAGGGTCAAACGGACGTCGTCACCAGGCAGCGGAGGTGTCGACTCAATCACCCGCTGGAAGTACCCGCGCGAGTCAACTTCAACCTGGTCGAGACCTGGCTCCCCCTGGAGCTGGGATTCATAGGTTGCCTCAAGGCCTGCACGACCAACAATGCTTGTCAGCAAGTAGGACGGGTTGCCGGCCAAATCCTCGGGCGACACCTTGCCGGTGTAACCCAATAAATGCGCGAGGCCAGGAAGCGAACGGTACTCCCGTCGAGCCCGCTCAACGACCCGTAAGCCCGGAAGTTGCCCGATCACGAGCTTCGCCTCAAGCGCCTGCTGATGATCAAGTTGTTCAGCCAGAAGCAGCGGCGTCAGTGATCGCAAACCGGTATCTTCTACCAAGGCGACGATTTCTTCTCGAGGTCGGCCGGACACTGCTGCTGCCTGATCGTACACGCGCCCACGTTCTTCTGGGTCTTGGGAGAGATCAGCCGGGACAAGCTCAACCGCAAATGCCGCGACGTTCTTCGCCAGAACATCCCCGTGCCGATCAAGGATCAGACCCCGAGGTGGCAATGTGTAGCGGGTTCGCACCCGATTGCCGTCAGCTAAGAGCTGGTGGTCGGCGCCAAACGCAACTTGCAGCACGATCAACCTACTCACCAGCGCCAAAAGCACACAGGCGGTTAGGGCGAAGAACCACGCAAGCGACGGCCGGTGGGTGGACTCTGTTGCCAGCACCTCCCCATCGGTGACGAAGGTGAATTCGTGGGCAGCACGCTCAAACCGCGCAATCCGCCGACTTGGCTCAAACACTGACACGAGGCCTCCGCGCTGACTGAGCATGGATCCGTAAACCCCGAACGAACGGCTGCAGATGCTGATCAACCATGAAAGAGAGTGGGACTGCAATCAGTGCTCCAGCCAAGAGGTCGCGGACCAGCTGCTGCCAACCCTGACTCCAGACCGCCAGAGGCAGCGAGGCGAGAAACAAAACAAGAAGACAGGCAAGGAAAGTCCGCGCAAACGGCAAAGCGTCGGGCAAGCGGCGGAAGAGACCGAATACGACTAAGTAGCCGATCGCTATTGGTCCGAGTATCAAACCGAATGGTGCCGGAGAAAGAAGATCAAGAAATAGCCCACCGGCGACTACCCACAAGAGACCATCGCTGGGCCGGCCGATCGCGGGGAACAGACCAGCAGTGAGAGCCAAGAGATTTGGATAGCCGCCACCAAGCGGCCACACACCAATACCCCCGACCTGGAGCAAGCAAATAATGTAGGCAAGCAGGAGAACGACGAATCGATCAATCACGGCCTGGCTCCGACCACGTGTCTGTGTCGATCGCGACGAACTCAAGACGATGAAACTCCACCGGTGAACGCAACAGGACTCGTTGGAGTACTTCTGAATCCTTCGAGAGAATCTGGTCTGCGACCCCCACCGGAATCCCCGGACGGACAACCTCGCCCAGCGCGCTCGTCACCACCGGCTCGCCCGGAGTGATCGCGGCGTCGGAGGGAATATCAGTAATGGTCAGTCCGGCCAGGCCGCCCCGCAGCAATCCTTGAGCCCGTGTTTCTTGAAATGTTACTGGGATCTGAAGCGATGGATTCGACAGGAGTGACACTTGGCTCGTCGCTGCAGAAACCTCAGTCACCAGCCCGGCGAGAAAACCAGCGTCGAAGACAGGTTGTCCGACACGGACGCCGTCGCGCTCCCCTCTGTTTACCAGAATACCGTCAGCGAGCCGTGACGGTGACCGGCTCACAACCCGGGCAGCAATCACTGACGCTTGAAATTGACCCGGGACCTGGGCAATGGCTCTAGATGCAAGCTCGGTTACCTGCTGTTCTTCTTGAAGGCTCACAATCTGGGCCTTGAGTGAGGTATTCTCCGCCTCGAGCTCGGCAACCCGCTGCCGAAGCGACAAGATGTTTTTTACCGTCTCAACCAGGCCACGCCCCTCGAGCGTGCCAGTCGTCACCAATGCCGCAGGTTGCGCGGCAACGAAGGCGGCTCGGCGGAGCGGATCAAGCCACGGTCCGGCAACGATGGCCAACAGTGTCCCCAAGAGTATCGCGACCACCTGTCGCCCCGACATCAGGCTACCCACTCGCTGGAAAGTAAAACGGAGCGCAACGCGTCGAGATCCTCGAGGACCACTCCAGTCCCCCGCACAACGGTGGTGAGCGGATCTTCGGTCACATGAATCGCCGTAGCCGTATGCTGATGAATGAGCTGGGGTAAACCACGCAGCAAGGCACCGCCGCCAGCAATGGTAATCCCCCGAGTCATGAGATCGGCAATTAACTCCGGGGGAGTTTCCTCGAGCGTTTCTTTGATTGCAGTCACGATCTGGGCGACGGATTTCGCCAAAGCCCGCCGCACCTGGCCGTCGTTGATAAGGAGTTCCCGCGGTAAGCCGCTTACGAGATCACGGCCACGGATGGGAGCGACTTCGGGCTTTTCCGAGTACGGCAAGGCCGATCCAAGCTGGATCTTGATCTCTTCTGCCATCCGGTCGCCAATCAAGAGATTGAGCTCGTCGCGCGCAAACTGCTTGATATCTTCGTTGAGCTCGTCACCGGCCACCCGGAGCGAGCGGCTGGCCACGATCCCGCCCAGAGAGAGAACCGCGACTTCAGTCGTCCCGCCCCCAATGTCGACGATAAAGTTGCCGCCCGGCTCCTGGATCGGCATCCGGGCGCCGATGGCCGCGGCGACCGGCTCTTCGATTAAGAAAACTTCACGAGCGCCGGCGTTCAAGGCCGCTTCCTCGACCGCCCGACGCTCGACCTCAGTCACGCCATAGGGAATGCCGACGACGACCCGTGGCCGGGAGAACGGGCTGAACGACTGTTCGTGAACCCGGCCGATGAAGTACTTGAGCATCTGCTCGGTGACCTCGAAGTCCGAAACCACGCCATCGACGAGCGGCCGGATCGCCACGATATGGGCCGGAGTCCGACCAACCATCTTCCGGGCCTCGTCACCGATCGCCAACACCTGCTTGGTGCGCTGGTTAATTGCCACCACCGAGGGCTCATTGATCATTATCCCCTTGCCCCGGACGTAGACGAGGGTATTGGCCGTGCCTAAATCGATGCCAATGTCATGGGACACTAGGCCCCAAATGCGGTTCAACACTACAGCCTCCGTAACAGTCGACAGTACGCTGTCGGCGAAGCGGAAGCAAGTGGCTCAGCGCCCCGCTTTTCCCTGGAGCGCTAGTAGTTCGCCACCACGTTGTAGGTCTGGGTCATCTGGTAGTCACCGGCTTCG
>CAZOUL010000051.1:0-5465 GCA_964583025.1 uncultured Candidatus Saccharibacteria bacterium | reverse complement strand
ATGCGCGGGGTATCTCTGGTTACTCCTCCCAGCGCTCAGTAACGACAGCTGTGTGCGCTACGCCACCACCACCGCCTCCTGGACCTGGAGCTTTCACAATGTCTGCATCTGCTCAGTGCGTGAATGACGTAGCCAGATTGAGCTGGAGTTGGACAGCAGCGTCAAATACCGACCATTACACTTCGGTGGTTACGAATCCCGCTGGCGCGCAACAAACGTACAGTCATCCAAATACAACTTTTCAATATGCCCTCGACGTTTCCGAACCGGGAAACTACAGCGTTACTGTCCGGGCAATCAACGGCGTTGGCCAGCAAACTCGTACCGCTACAGCGCAATCGCCGGACTGTACCCCACCGGCAACGGTCACTATTACCTTAGCAGCGATCAATTCCACCTGCTCCAATGGAAACCCGGCAAACGTCTTAAGCTGGTCATCGAGCGATCCATCCTCGACGACTTACACCGTGCTCCGCGATGGCCAACAACTGACCACAACATCGAATACAACGTATACCGACACTTCGGTTACGGCTGGCACCTCGTACACCTATACGGTGGCTGCCAATGGAGTAACCAGTAACCAACGACAGGTCACGACTATCACGTGCCAGCAGCGCCCTGAGCCATTCACGCTCAGTGGAAACTCAAGCTGCCGAACACCGGCGGTATCAGCACTACCATTCATACTTCCGGGCATTGGCGTCGCCCATGCCCAGTCCGCAGGAGGAATCCCGGTTAATAGCTTGTCCTGGACTGCATCGGCCGGTGCAGATCTCTATGACGTCCGCCGCGACAACACAGTCGTACAGACTGTAACGAATCGCGGCTACCAAGACGCGGATGTGAATACCGACCAGCAGTACCAATACCTAATTCGGGCCCGCAATAATGTTGGAACGAGAGATAGTAACGCCCTCTCACTCACTACGACCACATGCGAGCCGGCGAACCAACCACCAGTCGCGGCGAACGACCAAGCGAACACGAGCGTCGACACGCCGGTTCTTGTGAGCGTTCTCCCCAACGACAGCGATCCTGATGGCAACCTTGATCCCCAAAGCTTGACCGTCACCACGACGCCGAGCAATGGGACCGCGACCGTCACCAACCAGCAAATTAGGTACGTGCCCAACGCCGGGTTTACGGGCACAGACACGCTTGTCTACCGCGTCTGTGACACTGAAGGACTGTGCGACACCGCAACAGTCACCATCACGGTGAATGAGCAGCCAGCCGAGCCTCAACCGCCTGTTGCCAATGATGACCAAGCGACAACCACGGAGGACTCGCCGATCGCGATCGATGTCCTCGCCAATGACTCGGATCCAGACGGCCAACTCAATGAGAGTTGTCTCCAGATCTCAACGGTGCCGTCAAACGGTACGGCGGTTGTCGGAACAGGGGGCCGAGTCACCTACACGCCATCTACAGGCTTCAGTGGCACTGATAGTTTTGTGTACTCAATTTGTGATAATGACGGGCTCACTGATACTGCTACCGTGACGGTGACGGTCACTCCGGGAGAACAACCGCCCATCGAGGCACCCGGGCCGTTCAGTCTCAATCTCCAAGCAGTATGTGCGGGACAATCCCCAGAGCACATTCTCACCTGGAGCGCATCGGAACGCGCCGACTCCTACACCGTGCTCCGTAATGGCCAGGCGCTCACGACCAGCACCCAACGAAGCTACGTCGACTCAACGCCGACCTCCGGTACCGCGTACACGTACGTGATTCGGGCAACGAATGAGGGCGGCACCACGAACAGTACCGAGCGAGCGGTAACGACGGCATCCTGCGCGCCACCGCCGCCAGCGAGCGAGCCGCCGCACGCCAATGATGATGCTGCTTCGACGACTCAGGGGAGTGCCGTCGATATCGATGTCCTCGCTAACGATACCGACCCCGATGGATCAATCGATCCAACGTGCGTCGAGATTATCCAGACACCTGCCAATGGCACAGTGACAGTAAACCCGCAAACCGGCCAAGTAACATTCACCCCAAACGCCGAGTTCCATGGGACCGACAACTTCGTCTACTCGGTGTGCGACGATGAGGGACTGACTGATACCGCGACGGTGACTGTAACTGTTGCCGCCCGCCCACCAGAGCCCACGCCCGAGAACCAACCACCTCAGGCAAACGATGATGCCGCAGAAACCAACCACGACCAAGCAGTGGAAATTGACGTTCTCGCCAACGATGTTGACCCAGATGGCGATCTCGACCGTGCTTGTCTGGCGGTTACCAGAAACCCGGGCCACGGAACGGCAACGGTCAATCGGGACACTGGAACCGTGACTTATGCCCCAAACCCGGGATATGCCGGCACTGATTCTTTCGAGTATGCCATCTGCGACAATGAGGGCCTCGTTGATTCAGCAACCGTGACGGTCGCGGTCGGACAAGCGCCACCGCAAGTACTCGCCCAGACTGGATCAGGCTTCTTCGATTTCTTCATTAACCTCTGGTACCGCTTCCTCGACCTTCTTGGACTCCGGTCATAGATAGGCCCAGGCTCAGAGAGCAGCGACACAGATCGAGGTCCTCTTGCTATAATTCTGGGAAGCGATAGGGAGGGCTCTGTGCGTCAACGCGTTGTACTCTTTGTGATCGTCACGCTTGTCTTTCTTGGTGGCGGCGTCCTGATTTATGCTGAACGCACGGGGCTTATTTCAATTTTTGCCGACATCCCAAATGTACCAGGTACGATCCGGGTCACTGACAGTATCGATCTTCAGAAGGGTCTTGAGGCAGGAGAAAATGTCGAGCTGGTTGACGGCGTCATCCGTCTCCAGCCTGGAGCAACCGCGGGAAGGTGCCAATACGATGTCGGCAGTCCGCAAATCAAAGAATTTTTCCGCTTCCAGGCCGTAAAGACTGAGGATTTTCCTCCCAATACTGGTATCAAACTCCGGTTTGCCAGCTCGCTCGACGGCGTTGCATTTGGTCCGCTCTCTGCACCCATAACCCTCAGCCCTGCAGCAACAAGCCCGGATACGATTGATCTCACCCAAGTGCTCCCGGAAAACGTCCATTTCCTTCGAATTACGTGTGAGCTTGTTGGCACCCCAGAAGCCTCACCAATTTTCGCTGGCTTCACGCTTGATTACGAAGCCTTGAACATCCCGTCCTCAGCAACCGGCCCTCTGAACTTTGTGGCTGAGCCGCTCAAAGGCCAAGCGCCGCTCACGGTTCGATTCAGCCGTTCAACGGGGAATGACTCGTGTACCTGGAACTTTGGTGACGGCCAGACGGCAGCAACTGGCGAACCCACAGTCAGCCACACTTACAACCGAGTCGGCACGTTCGCCGCAGTCCTTCGGTGCGGCTCCCAAGAAGGCCGTCGGACCATTACCGTGACGAGCGAGCCATTCGCGGCAGTGGCAGCCCGAACAATCCAACAGCAGTACGCTCCAGGGGCACCTATTGAGCTGCGTATCCGCAACGAAGGACCAGCTGAGGTGAGCCTAGGCCAAGAATCATTGGCAGTCAGTGCGCCGCTCGCCGGCGAGACCATTCGCTCAACAATCTCCTTTCCCAACCAGACACTCCGTCCGGGACAAGAAACGGTGTATACCTGGGATCAACGGACCGATGCCGGCGCACCGGCTGAGCCTGGCATTTACCAGCTCAGCCTGACGTACCAGGTTGCCGACGCACCCACCACCTATCACACACTGGTTTCCATCAGCGCCGAAGCTCGAAACCGCTTGGGGTTTTCAGTTGATCCAGTGCAGGGGCAAGCGCCGTTCCAGGCAGAGCTGACTGCGGCGCCGAGTAGTGCTGGCATGCTTGATTTCGGCGACGGGACCGTTAGCCGGATCCCACCTGGGTCCCAACGACTTCGTCATACCTATGCTGACCCTAATACCTATCGAGTATCGCTCCACGCCGCGTCCCAGGTTGCAACCGAGGTACTGCTCGTCACATCTGGTGAAGTCACCGCCGACCTTCCTTCTATACCCATACTCATCAACGGCTACCTCGCCGGTACAAGCGAAGCAACTGCCACCGGCAACCTGGCTGGACAACCCGACGCCTTGATCGCAACAGGCTTTCTCGACGTAGCGACGAATGCACTGGCGGTTCTCTGGCTTGGAGCAACCGTGCTGATCTTCACTTACCGCCCCAAAACCCACCGATCGTGAAACTCGGAGCGACTCGTGGACGAGCCTAAGTTGCAGCAAGACGCAAGCCAGGAAGCCCAGGCAACAGAAACGTTGCTTGATCTCGCCTCGCCGCCACTTGAACCAAGGCAGGCAGGGCCGTCCCCCCTGTCTTCGGCACTTAAGATCGGGGCAATCTTTTTCGGAGCAATCATCGTCGCCTACGTCGTGCTAACTGGGCCATCGCTCTGGATCAAGTTGCAGTATTTTCTCAGTGAGCTTGGAGGAGCGGAAAGCGAAGCTCCAATCAATCTTGAGGCACCCCCACAAGAACTGGCAGCAGCTATCGGTACGGCTCTGACTGGAGACCGTTCCATTCCCAGGGAGCCCGAAGAGCAGCCGCCCGCCTCGCCCAATCCAGCTCAGCCAAGCCAGCCGCGAGCACCCCTTCCAGCCAGCGATCAAAATGTCGCAGAGAACATGTTGGTCGTTCCAAAAATCAAGGTACGGGTGCCAATTGTTTGGAACTCAACAGCAGACGAATCGACGCTGCTCGCGAATCTGCAACATGGCGTGGTGCACTATGGTTTCACAGCACTTCCGAACACTGAATCGGGCAATGTGTTCTTAAGCGGCCACTCGAGTTACTACTGGTGGGACCCAGGGAAGTACAAAACTGTCTTTGCGCTACTCGACCGTCTCCGCCCCGGCGACCAAGCATTTCTAAAGTATCAAGACACGGTCTACGCCTACCAAGTCCGTACCAGTGTCGTCGTTGATCCTTCGGACGTCAGCGTGACGAATCCTACCCGCGAGCCCATGCTCTCGTTGATGACCTGTGTGCCAGTGGGTACATCATTGCGACGCCTCGTGATCCAGGCAGACCTTGTCCGAGCAGTAGCGCTGAGCGAACTGTCGACCACGCTTGCCCAGGGAAATTCGCACTAACGAGCAAGTTCAGCTTCGATGAGCGCAGCCAATGGCGCCGGCAACGACGACAATGAGTCTTCTAGCGTCCGACGCTGGGCAGCGGTCAACGAAGCAATGTCACTGAGGGTTACTCCAGCAAGAGTCGGCTCGCCAAGAAGCTCTCCGAGCTCGGCTTCAGCGAAAAACTGTTGGTAGAACTCGGCGCTGAGGCTCAGTTGAAGCACCCCCGGGGCAACGCCAATACTTGTGAGGCCATATCGGTTGAGATCGTTCGCTGATTCAAGGTCAATGCCAGTGAGGCCCTTGAGAAATGAGTGGGCAATGCCCGCCGGCAGCGGGACGTAGCCGATTCTTACCCCAGAAACCCTGAGGCCGCCGGAGTCGGCAGGACTCAACTGCACCCTGAGCACCATTGGTGTC
>CAZOUL010000050.1:0-5635 GCA_964583025.1 uncultured Candidatus Saccharibacteria bacterium | reverse complement strand
CCCGGAGGTGCACCTACCTCTCGACCCTATATCTCGCCGATGTCGGGTGCGGCGACCGAGTGCTTCTAAAGTACGAGCTGCCGCTTGCTTCAGTGATTGTTGGCCTCTACGACAATTTAAAGAGCGTATCAAGTGGTTATGCCTCAATGACCTATGAACTCATCGGTACTCGCGAGGATCCAGAGCTCGTCAGGCTCGATATTCTCGTCGCCGGTGAAACCGTTGACGAGCTGGCCCAAGTCGTACACCGCAGCGACGCCCTCAGGCGCGGCCGGGAACTCGTGGAAAAGCTCAAAGAACTGATTCCCAAGCAGAACTTCGAGGTCAGCCTTCAGGCGGCCATTGGCGGGAAGATTATCGCCCGGGAAACGATCTCGGCTTTGCGCAAAGATGTCACGGCCAAGCTCTATGGTGGCGACCGGACCCGTAAAGACAAGCTCCTGAAGAAGCAGAAGGAAGGGAAGAAGCGGCTTCGCAAGCTCGGCAAGGTCGACATTCCGAGCGACGTCTTCATCAAGCTTTTGCGCTAAGTCAAGCCGTTTTGGCTTGATTGCTCAGTGTGCCAGTGGTATACCAGCTTAGCCTTCGTTCCGATGAAGGCAATTCAAGAAAGGTGGTCGACCTTTTTGTTTTGGAGTGTCATGTCCCCAAAGGGATTAGCAAGTTCACTCTTGCTCCCTGATGGAGTGAGAAAGATGGTGATCGAAGAGCGGCTCGAGGAGCAGCTCAGCATTCGACAACACGTTGTGACCAGTCTCGCTAACAACGAGCACTGGCACACTGCCAGAGAGGCGCTGCAGGTTCCCAAGCTCTGCTGCGTCGACGGAAGAACAGCCCACCCGGTCTATGGCATGCTCGGCGGCTCGGGCGGGGCATTGCTGCGGATGTTACAGGCGTTCGTAGAATCAGTGCCCACTGAGAACCAGGAGCAAGCCTTGGAAAAGGTGCTGGCTGAGTTTGCAGCCTTGCTGGAGTCCTACCGAAAACAGGTGCTGGTGTGCACCCACACCGATAACCATGCCGTGTTGAAAAGCGAGCCAACCGGTTGCGGATACTTGAAGAAGTACCGCGACGAATCGGCCGACTACGATTTCCCAGGCGGTAACCGGCTCGTTCCCTTGCTGGTGCAAGCCCGAACGGCCGAGGACGAGTATGAGGTCTTGCAGGGGAAACATCAGGAACTTGGCACCCTGATAATCGTCTCAAAAGATGGTGACGGACGGGTGCCGATGGTTCAACCTTCAATGGGTGGAAAGCAATTTTTTGTCTACCATCCCCAGGTAGAGGCGGAGATCTACAAAACGGTCGGCCAGAAACTGCTCACCCAATTGCTCCGGCTGACTGGGCTTACCGTTCACCCGGCCGAGTTCCGGCAAAAGCTGGCTGACCTGACCGAGAAACACGTTAAGGTCACACTCAGTAAGCTGGCTCCTGGCAAGCCAGTCTATGAGGTGATGGTGACTAGTCCAACGGACGCACTGATCAAGGAAACCTCAGCGGCTTGATCAGAACTTTCGTTCTTCAAACCGGCGCTCCTGGACAGGCGCCGGTTTTTTCTTTTATTCGAAGAGGTACTTACGGCAGAGCGGCAGCTCGTTGTTGAGTCCGTTCGTAAAGACGAATTGGTGGAGATCGAGCCCGGAGTAGCGGAAGGAGGCAGCCGACGCCCGGAGGTAGAGCCGCCACATCCGGACAAATTTCTCACCACGTTCTTCACGGATTTCTTTGACGTGCTTTTCGAACCGCTTCGCCCACTCATCGAGCGTGTAGGCGTAGTGCATTCTGAGACTCTCTACGTCCGTGAGGTGAAACCCATACTCGGGAAGGGCGTTCACCACTTCCCGCCAGGCCGGGATGTATCCGCCAGGGAAGATGTACGTGCCGATCCAGGGATCGGTTGGCCGTTCGAAGTCGGTGGTAATGGTATGGAGCAGCGAGACTCCGCCGTCTTTCAGTTGGCGCTTCACCGCCTTGAAGTACTCGGCGTGGTTGGGCCGGCCAACGTGTTCGAAGATGCCCACGGAGACAAACCGGTCGCACCGATGGTCAGAGTTGCGGTAGTCATCTTCAATGAATTCCACCTGCTTTTCCAAGCCAAGTTTCTTCGCCCACTCCCGGGCGTAGACGATTTGTTCGTGTGAAATATTGAACGATTTCACGGTCACGCCGGCGCGTTTGGCCAAGTAGAGCGCCAACCCGCCCCAGCCGCCAACCACCTCGGTGACCGCCATCCCCTTCTTGAGGAGGAGCTTCCGTTTTACCTGCTCGAGCTTGAATGCCTGGGCCTCCTCTAGCGAAGCGGATTTTTTCGGGAAGTACGCGCAGGTGTACTGCATCCAGTCGCGGTCGAGCCAGAGCCGGTAGAAATCGTTGCCGAGATCGTAGTGTTCGTGAATATCAGACTTAGCTTGCGCCAGCGATGCACCAATAGTTACACCGCGCATGAGTTTGAGAAATGATTTCGAGACGTATTGCGGGAAGGCGCGTTTGTTTCGGTTCGCCAGGGCAATGACGTCGTGGACGTCACCATCTACGTCGATCAATCCTTCCATGTAGCTCTCGCCGAAGCCAAGACTAAGATTCTTGGCCAGGCGCTTGGCCACAATCGGATCCTTGAAATGGAGTGCGAGTTCAGAGTCGTCCGGGCCGTACTTTTTGGTTTTACCGTCCCACCATGTGACGGTAAAACCGCCAACTTGCAGGCGTTCAAAGAGTTGATCCATTGCTCGTTTCTGTAGCATTGCACCGCCTTTCCCTTGTAGACTACACGATACCATGAGTCTTTCGAGCCGAACTGAACACGACGAGCGGCGGCGGGCCCTGCTTCACCAGTTCGTTGCGTCTGAGCAGCCGGTGGCACTGGGCAAGCGGACCTCGAACCTTTTTCGTAGCCGAACCCAGCAGGAGAGCCGGCGACTCGACGTGTCTGGATTTTCCCACGTTCTGGCCGTGAATACTCAAGAGGGCTGGACCGATGTTGAGGGGATGGCCACCTACGAAACTGTCGTTTATGACCTCTTGCAACACGGCGTGATGCCAGCGGTGGTGCCCGAGCTCAAGACAATTACCGTTGGCGGGGCGGTGAGTGGCGTGGGGATTGAGTCGTCGTCGTTCAAGTACGGGTTGGTACACGAAACTGTTTTGGAACTTGACGTCCTTACTGGAGCAGGTGAAATTGTGACCGCGTCGCCCACTAACGAGCACAAAGCGCTCTTTTTCTCGTTTCCTAACTCGTATGGCAGCCTGGGCTACGCGCTGCGGGTCCGCATCCGAACGGTGTCCATAGAGCCGTTCGTCCACCTGAAGCACGAAAGGTTCTCCCGGCCGGCAGACTTCTTTACCTCGCTCGCGCGGGCAGTCGAGGAAGGCGTCCATTTTCTTGATGGCGTTGTGTTTTCACCGAACGAGCTCGTTCTGACTCGAGGAACGTTCGTGAGCAATGCCCCATACATCAGTTCCTACATGGGGAATCGCATCTATTATCAATCCTTGCGGCAACGGGGCGAGGATTTTCTCACGACGAAAGACTACATCTGGCGCTGGGATACGGATTGGTTCTGGCAGTCAAAGTTGTTCGGGGTCCAGAACCCGTTGATCAGAACCTTCACCCCCAAGGCATGGCTCGGCTCGAAAACCTACACCAAACTGATGCGTCTCAATAGCCGCTGGGGTGTTACTGATCGGCTTCAGCGCTGGACGAAGAGCGAGCGGGAGTCGGTGATCCAGGATGTCGACATTCCGCTAGGCCGGGCCGCAGAGTTTCTCGAGTTCTTCCGCCGGGAGATTAGGATCCTGCCCATCTGGGTGTGCCCGATCAGATCTGCTACGGACGTGAAGTTTCCGCTCTATCCGGTCCAGCCCGGCGAGATTCACGTCAACTTCGGCTTCTGGAGCTCAGTGCCGAGGCGAGGTCGTGAAGACGGGTACTACAACCGGCTCATTGAGAAGAAAGTGACCGAGCTTGGCGGTATCAAGTCGCTCTACTCCACCTCGTATTTTCCCGAGGAAGAGTTCTGGACGATATACAGCAAGCCGGCCTACGATACCGTGAAAGCCACGTACGATCCGAGTCACCGGTTTAAGAATCTCTACGAGAAAGCCGTCCAGCGCCACTAGTCTTTCTTTTCAAGGTATAATCTTTTACAATCAGTTGTTCAGACTGCAGCTTTCCTGGAGAAGCACGTGTAGTGCGTCAACAACATGCCTGCCCAGCGAAGCTCAGCCAGAGCGAAGTTGGGGACCCGTAGCTCAGTGGTAGAGCAGGGGCCTTTTAAGCCTCGTGTCGTGGGTTCGATCCCCACCGGGTCCTCCAACGAAATCCCCAAGGAGACTCTCGTGGTCTTCTTTGTTATGCTCGCCGCATGCAAACCATCTATATTGACTCAACACTCAAGCACGACTGGAACGTAAAGTTTAATCCCGAACTCTGTGCTGCTTTGGAAGAGCAAGGTTTTACCTGCTACTTGCCGCAACGCAACACTGATCAGGCTGGTAGTCGCGAGGGCGTATTTCAACAAAACACTTCGGGCATTCGCGATGCCGACGTTCTGCTGGCGGTTGCTAGCAATGAGTCGCCAAACTGGGGCGTCGAGGTTGGGTATGCCTATGGCTTAGGCAAGAAGATCGTTGCGCTCGCGACTACCGAGCATCCAATCCCCCTCATGGCTAAGTACATGATGAACGATGTTGTTGAGACAGAAGATCTTGACGACATCCCCTCGTATATCGAAAGGCTTACCGCGGCAATCAAGGCAACCTAGGCACTCAGAGCGACGATGGCACGCAGTTCGCTAAGCAACGCTCGTAGTTCATCTTGGCATCCTGGTTGGTATCTGTGAGTTCCCCTGCTCTGGCGGTGTCTTCATGAAGCATCCGGCTATTATTCGACGTACATAGTGTATTCCGAAACTGCCGAAGTAACATCCGAAGTTCGTTTGCATCCCCGCCGGTTCCTTCAAGGTCCCAAGCCTGTTTCATGTCCTGGAGCTGGGTTCATTTTTCTTGCATTCTTTGTACTATGGACGTGAATGAAGGAGGGATGCATGGCGCGGGTCGTAACACGTCGATTGTTGAAGCTGCTACTGGTACTCGGCACGCTCTACCTCTTCCTGCTCTCAATTCAACTCTTGGGCGGATCGTTCAAGCTTCTCGGGAAAGGCGTTGCCGAGCAGCTTCTCACTGTGACGTCTGATCCGGTGAGAGGGCTCGTCATCGGCATCATTGCCACGGCACTCATGCAGAGCTCCTCGACCACAACCTCGATTATTGTCGGTCTGGTCGCTGCGGGTGGTATTTCGCTCGGTGGCGCTATTCCCATGATCATGGGCGCAAACATTGGCACAGCAATCACCAATACCATTGTCTCGCTGGGCCACGCGACCAATCGGGCAGAGTTTCGCCGCGCCTTTGCTGGGGCCATCATCCACGACGCGTTTAACATTGCCGCCGTTGCCATCCTTTTTCCTCTTGAACTGTTGTTCCATCCTCTGGAACGGTCGGCCGTGTTTCTAACCTCGCTCCTCCAAGGGATTGGGGGGATTGAACTCTTCAACCCCTTGAAAGCAATTACCGCACCGGCTGTGGACGCCATCGCAGACGTGGTGACGCAACCGGTTGTCCTACTCATTGGTTCATT
>CAZOUL010000049.1:0-5710 GCA_964583025.1 uncultured Candidatus Saccharibacteria bacterium | reverse complement strand
CCTCGTCGGCCGCACTGCCGACGCACTTGTCGAGACGGGATAGATCAGGCCGTTCCATGCGGTCGCATCAAGAAACGACCACTGGATGGGCAAAGCGGTTGAAACCGAGAGCGGCCAAGCGATCGGTAAAGTCCGCAATTTGGTCATCAATACCGATCTGGAAATGCTGGCAAAGCTCTACGTCAAAGGTACGCTCGGGGCAGAACGGGTGATTGGACGCGAGGAAATTACCAACGTCACCCCGAAGGTGATTACCGTCAAGGATACCCGGGTACCACAAACAGTTGTGACCGCCAGCGAGGCTGCGCCGGCATGACGTTTACCGAAAGGGTGTACGAAATCGTCCGGTCGATCCCAGCTGGATCAGTCTCCACCTACCAGGAGGTGGCAGAACGCGCCGGTCGACCTCGAGCAGCCCGAGCAGTCGGCCAGGCAATGCGCAGGAATCCCTGGTCGTACATCACCCATCCCCACGACCCTCGAGCCGTGCCATGCCACCGGGTTATTGCTAAGAACTTCAAGCTTGGAGGCTTTAACAGCGGCCTGACCGACAAGGTCAAGCTCCTTGAAGCGGAAGGCTGGATGGTGACCGAGGAAACAGTGCGAAAGTCGGGACATGAGTAAGGATCTTCCGCGTCCACAACCGGTCGTTGTGCTTGATCGCGTCAGTAAAATTTACGGCAGCGGTCATGCTAAAACGTACGCACTAAAGAATGCGAGCTTTGAAATCCACCCTGCTAGTTTCACGGTGATCCTCGGTCCGAGTGGCTCAGGGAAAAGTACGATTCTTAACCTCGTTGGCCTTCTCGATCGGCCCACAAGCGGCCAGTACCTGCTTGACGCTGTACCCACCCAGGAAATTACCGATGACAACGATCGGGCTCGGCTCCGCCGGGAAAAGCTCGGCTTCGTTTTTCAGCAATTCAACCTCTTGCCAAAAGAAACTGCCCTGGAAAACGTGATGATGCCGGGCATTTATACTCGCTTGGAAAACCGTCGGGAGCGAGCTACACACCTGTTGAAAGAGCTTGGCCTGGGCCACCGCCTCCATCACCGACCAAGTCAGCTTTCCGGCGGCGAGCAGCAGCGCGTCGCCATTGCTCGAGCACTTATCAACTCTCCGAGTATCCTGCTCGCAGATGAGCCGACTGGTAATCTCGACTCCCAAACCGGCAAAATGATTCTCAAGCTTCTCAAGTCGCTCAACCAAAACGGGCAGACGGTCGTGGTGGTCACCCACGATGAGTCAATCACTGAGCTGGCGCACCGCACGATTCGCGTCAAAGACGGGAGCACCCAATGATCTTCGAAGCGATCAAGGTTGCGCTCACTTCTATCTGGGATCACAAGATCCGCTCGTTTCTGACCGTGCTCGGCATTATTATTGGTATCGGCTCAGTGGTGATGTTCATGGCCGTAGGCGAAGGCTTGCGAGTTGATGTCAATAACGAAATTACGGCTCTCGGCTCGAATTTGGTCACAGTGGTTCCTGGTGAATTCGACGCTCAATCTGGCGCTATCTCCACGAGTATTATCTCCGGTGACATTCTGACAACCGAAGATGTTGAAGCGCTGGAGAATTTACCAAGCATCACCGCCGCAACCCCCTACATGCTCTTTGCCGCTGGTACGCTCCGCCACGAACAGAGCACTGCCCCGCAAGCGTATCTCTTGGGCACGACATCAAATGCCACCCAGACCTTCACGACCATTCAAATTAAGCGCGGTCGCCTGTTTACCGAGCAAGAGAACGAGAATCGGGCTCGGGTCATTGTTCTGGGCCCCGCAATCGCCGAGACGCTCTTTGGTGACGAGGACGGGCTCGGAAAAGAAGTGATGATGGGCGATGAGTCGTTGACTGTCGTAGGCATTACCAAGGTACCCGACTCTACCTCGTTCCTCGGCGGATCAGACTACTCCCTCTTGGCACTCATGCCTATCCGCACGGCTGGGGATATCGGCGGCGGTGTCAAAATTATGCGGATCGTGGCGGCGATAGATCCTGATATCGATGCCAGCGGATATGTTCCCACTATCGAACATGCCCTGGAGGCCAACCATGCCGCTGAGGACTTCACTGTCCTCACCCAAGAAGACCTACTCGATACCGTCAACTCCGTGCTCACCTTGCTCACGGCCGCCATTGCCGGGATCGCAGCCATCTCCCTTGTCGTCGCCGGTGTGGGCATCATGAATATCATGCTCGTATCAGTCACTGAGAGAACCAAGGAAATTGGGATTCGCAAAGCAGTCGGCGCAACAACTGGTGCGATCCTCTGGCAGTTCCTTATTGAATCGATAGTGCTGTCGGTCTCCGGTGCGCTGATGGCCGTCGGGCTCGCTTGGATTGCGGCTGAGTTAGCAGCTGAGTACTCCCCGCTGACCCCAGTTGTCACGCCTGAGGCAGTCATGCTTGCCGTGGGAGTCGGCGTGACCGTCGGACTTGCTTTCGGCATCGCCCCAGCCTACCGCGCAGCCAAACTCGATCCGATCAAGGCCCTAAGGTACGAATAAGGAGGAGCTATGGCAACAGACCGCGATGAGCTCTACGAAGAGATTCGGAAACGCAACCGGCGCGATGCCTGGTACTTCCACCTTTGGCGTGGCATGCTCTCGGGCGTAGGTGCAGTCTTAGGCATTGCCCTCTTGGTCTACCTCCTCCTCCCGTTCTTGAGGCATATTCCGGTGATCGGCCCATTTATTGAGCGCTACTCAGAACCAATTGAATCAACGGCGGAAGACCGGCTCCCGAGCTCCATCCGACAGCAAGAGACCTCTAACAACACTACCAGCACCTCGAACGATCGTTCCTCGACAGACTCCAGTAGCGCGAGCAGGGTCTCAGGGCGAACCTCAGTGAACACAAACTACTACTCGCTGGCACTTCCGGCTGGCTGGGATCTGAAGCTCAACGAAGGCTCTCGCGGTGTCCAGCTGAGCCGGTTGGAAGCTGAAAGCAGTGATTATGCTTCCCATACCGACGAAGTGGCCGACGGACCCTTTGTGCCGACGTACATCGACGCTGGCGCCTCCCTTGTTGTCCATATCGTCGAACCAATAGGAGATAGCGGCGAACACGGCCAGGTCCTCGAGGAGAGAACAGTCACCGTTGACGGCGTTGAAGCGACCTGGCACCAGTACGCCGAGCCAAGTACCGCTTCCGGCGTTCACTACGACGTCCACTTCCAACATGACGGCCGTGCTTATCTCATCACGTTTTCTGCGGCCGACTCGTATCCAGACCCGGCCCAAGCGTTCGAAGCAATACTCGATTCTCTCGTGCTGAAGTAGCCACGCTCCCAGCCCCCCCCGAAATTTGTGGTACGGTGGATGCCCTCCCTGGCTTGAAAGGAGCGATCCATGGCCATTCCAACCCATGCCACCCGGACTTTCCATAGTGAGACGTACGAGATCTGGCGTTGGCAGCACACCTTTCCGGACGGTTCCACGCAGACATATGAACGCGTCAAGCGACGCGATACAGTGGAAATCCTGGCGCTCGAGGCATCAAAGATCCTTCTTCTCGAAGAAACCAAGCTCTACCGCGGCACCTTTCCGAACGTGCCGGCTGGCACCTTGGATTGGGACGAAGATCCGCTCAACGGTGCCCAGCGGGAGCTCGCCGAAGAAACTGGCCGAGTGAGCCCAGCATGGACACAGCTTGCGGTACTCGAGCCGTTCGCTTCCCTCGAGTGGCAGTCTTACGTCTTCATTGCCCGCCACTGCCAGCCAGCAGCAACCCAGCACTTGGAGCCAAATGAGGAACGAATCCTCGTTGAACCAGTTGCCTTTGATGAGTTTCGGCTGCGCCTCTACGAAGGCAACTGGCCGTTCAGTCCGCTCCGCACAGTCCTCCTTGCCGCCCTTCACGACGAGCAGCGAGCACATGATTTCAGATCGTTTCTCGAAACGGGTCAAGAGCCGGCGTGGCTACGTCGATGGTTCTCGACCACCACGCACTAAAGGCACGAAAAAGAGGCTCCATGTGGAGCCTCTTTTTTCAGGAAGGAACGCTTTACATCATTCCCATGCCGCCCATGTCATCCATGCCGGCGGGCATCGTCGGTACAGGATCTTTCTTCTCCGGCTTCTCGGTGACTGCCGACTCCGTAGTAATCACCAGAGAAGCGATTGATACCGCGTTCTCAATGGCACTGCGAGTAACCTTGAGCGGATCGATGATGCCAGCCGAAACCATGTCGACGTACTCGCCACTGGCAGCGTTGTAGCCCATGCCAGGCTCCCGCTTCTTCACCTCTTCAATGACCACGGCACCATCCTTGCCGGCATTGAGTGCAATCTGGCGCATTGGCTCTTCAAGCGCCCGACGCAAAATCTTCACCGCTACCTGCTCCTCTTCGTCATCAATCGCCACCTTATCGAGCGTCGGAATGGTATCGACGAACGCAACACCGCCACCAGCCACAATTCCTTCTTCTACCGCAGCTTTGGTTGCATTCACCGCATCTTCAATCCGTAACTTTTTCTCATTCAGCTCAACTTCCGTCGCGGCACCGACTTTAATCACGCCAACGCCGCCGGAGAGTTTGGCCAACCTTTCCTCAAGTTTCTCACGGTCGTAATCAGAACTTGCGCGATCAATCTCTACCTTAATCTGCTCCACTCGGTCCTTGATCGCTGCTTCGTCACCCTTGCCGTCGATAATCGTGGTCTTTTCCTGGGTGGCAATGACTTTCCGAGCCCGCCCCAGCTGCTCGAGCGTTGCGTCCTCAAGTTTCGTACCGGTTTCTTCCGAGATGACTGTCCCACCCGTCAGTACCGCCAGATCAGCAAGCATCGCCTTGCGTCGGTCGCCAAAGCCTGGCGCCTTGACCGCGAGGGTATGAAAGGTTCCTCGAAGCTTGTTGACCACGAGAGTGGCTCGGGCTTCACCATCGACATCTTCGGCAATAATTACCAACTGCTTCTTGCCGCTCTGAGCAATTTTTTCCAAAACCGGGATGATCTCGGCAACTGCCGAAATCTTCTTATCGGTAAGCAGAATGTATGGGTCGTCGTAGGCGGCTTCCATGCGTGAGGCATCGGTCATCATGTAAGGGCTGATGTAGCCGTTGTCAAACTGCATCCCCTCAACCACCTCTTTCTCGAGCCCAAGTGTCTGCCCCTCTTCCACGGTGATCACGCCATCCTTGCCAACAACATCCATGACGTCGGCGATCAACATGCCAATATCTGGGTCCCCGGCAGAAATTGATGCAACTTGACCAATCTCTTCCTTGCCGGACACGACCTTCTTTCGCTCCTTGAGCGCCTCGATGACTGCCTTCAATGCTTTTTCAAGTCCACGCCGAATCGCCATTGGGTTTGCACCAGCAACAACGTTCTTCAAGCCCTCGTTCACGATAATCTGGGCGAGGACAGTAGCGGTCGTCGTGCCGTCACCGGCAACGTCATTTGTCTTGGTCGCCACCTCTTTCACGAGCTGGGCCCCCATGTTTTCGAACTTGTCCTCGAGCTCAATTTCCTTGGCGATGGTCACGCCGTCATTGGTGATCGTGGGCGAACCAAAGCCCTTGTCGAGAACCACGTTCCGTCCCTTGGGACCAAGGGTCACCTTCACTGTGTTTGCCAGTTTGTTGACCCCGCGCTGTAGCCCGCTGCGAGCGTCTTCGTCAAAGAGAATCTGCTTGGCCATGAGGTGCTCCTTACTCGATGATCGCTAAAATATCGTCTGCTGAGACGATCTTGT
>CAZOUL010000048.1:0-5761 GCA_964583025.1 uncultured Candidatus Saccharibacteria bacterium | reverse complement strand
TCAAGATTTTCTCGACCCACCCGCCGGTGAAGGAGCGGGTCAAGCGTTTGCGAGCGATGATTAGTGCATCATGAAATGTCTCGCTTGAACCATGTACCATGACGAAAAAAGAAGCAAAAATTCGACTTGAGAAGCTCCGAGCGGAGATCGACCGGATCCGCTACCACTACCACGTGCTCGACGAATCGATCGTTCCTGACGGGGTCAAGGATAGTCTCCAGCGGGAGTTGGCCGCCATCGAGGCCGAGTACCCAGAGCTCATCACGCCCGACAGTCCGAGCCAGCGGGTGGCTGGCGAGCCAGTCGAAGGCCTTGAGAAAGTTCGTCACTCCGAGCCGATGCTCTCCATGAACGACGTCTTTAACCAAGACGAGCTGGCGGCTTGGGCCGAGCGGCTCGGAAAGCAAGGAGCGGATCTTGCCACGAGCGAGGCGTACTTCGCTGAGCTCAAGGTGGACGGCCTCTCCATCGCCCTTATTTATGAGGACGGCCGGTTGGTCCGCGGCGCCACCCGGGGCGACGGGACGGTCGGCGAGGACGTCACTCACTCGGTTCGGACGATTGAGGCGATTCCGCTCGAGTTGACGGTTCACAAAGCGGCGTACCAGCGGGCGATCAGGGGATTGTCGGCGACTGAGCGCCGGCAGCTCGACCAGGCGATCAAAAGGGCCCAGCAAGGAGCGTTTGAGCCTCGCGGGGAGGCCTATATTCCCAAAGAGACCTTCGAGCAGGTCAACATGGCGCGGGCAGAGGAAGGCCTGCCGCTTCTGGCCAACCCCAGGAACGCCGCCGCCGGCGCCATCCGCCAGCTCGACCCGAAGGAAGCCAAGGCCAAAGGACTCTCCTTTATGGGGTTTGGCCTGGCTCGCCAAGAGGAGTATGCGAGCACACACAAGCTTGTCCACCGGCTCCTCGACTGTTTCGGTTTTCAAACCTCGCCATCAACTGCCTGTGGCAGCCTCGACGAGGTTCAGGCCTTCTACAAGCGCTTCCAAGCCAGGGAGCGACTGGCCTACCTCATCGATGGAGTGGTGGTCAGCGTGAATGACACCAAGTTGTTCCGGCGTTTGGGTGTTGTCGGCAAGGCGCCGCGGGGAATCGTTGCCTATAAGTTCGCTGCCGAGGAAGTGGCCACCAAGGTCCTGGAGATGACGGTGCAGGTGGGGCGGACCGGTGCCTTGACGCCGCTCGCTGTCCTGGAACCGGTTCAGGTTGCCGGCACGACCGTGTCGAGGGCAACCCTCCACAATGAAGACGAGATTGCTCGGAAAGACATCCGGATCGGCGATACGGTCATTATCCGCAAAGCCGGCGACATCATTCCTGAGGTGGTCCGGCCGCTTGAGAAACTTCGGACCGGGGCGGAGAAGAAGTTCCGGATGCCGAAGGACTGCCCGATCTGCAACTCGCCGGTGGTCCGGGCCGAGGACGAGGCGGTCAGCCGCTGCACCAATACCAACTGCTACGCCGTCCAGATCGAACAGCTCAAGCACTTCGTCGGCAAGGGCGGGTTCGATATCGACGGGCTTGGGCCGCAGATCATCGAACAGCTCATGGCCGAGGACCTTATTCAGGATGCGGCCGACCTCTTTGCACTCAAAGAAGGCGATCTGGAACCACTCGAGCGATTCGCTGAGAAATCAGCAAAAAACCTAGTGGACTCGCTCGAGTCGAGTAAGCGGATTACGCTGGAACGGTTTTTGGTGGCGCTCGGGATCCGCCATGTTGGCGCCACCACGGCCCGGGATTTGGCCGAGCACTTCGAGACCCTCGACAACTTTCTCAAGGCAAATTTGGAAGAACTGACTGAAATCGACGGGATCGGCACGGTGGTGGCAGAGAGCATTGCCGAGTGGCTAGCAAACGACGCCCACCAGCAGTTTGTGGCCAAGCTCTTGGCAAACGGCGTCACGGTCCTTCCACCAGAGCGCCAGTCACAAACCCTCAAGGGCAAGACCTTTGTGATTACCGGCACGCTCGAGACGATGAGTCGGGAAGCAGCCGAGGCGGCCATCCGGGCCCACGGTGGCAAGGCCACCGGCTCGGTCAGCGCCAAGACGGATTATGTGGTGGTCGGCGACAACCCCGGTTCTAAAGCGGACAAAGCTCGAAAAATCGGGATTGATATACTGAATGAAACAGAGTTGAGGAAGCTTTTGGGAGAATAATGGGTATAGACGAACCACGTCCAACTGATTGGTCTGAAGTGCTTGAACAAGTGCCACTGAGTAAGCATCGGACATTTTTTGATCTGATTTTAGATAATCTCGGCAGCAAGGCCGAGAAAGCCAAGAAGCTCGGGGTGGAGATTGTTGACGAGAAAGAGTTCCTAAGATTCGTTCGTTGAGTGCTCTGGATTTTTTCGCAGAACAAGAAACCGTTCATTGACTTCGGCTCGCTCTCCCTTGGCTCGCTTGCGGCGTGTTAGACTGGACAAAGGTAAGGTTATTGGGATGCAGCCGAGTATCGCCTTGGGGTCATCCTTGTAGATTGAAAGAATGCCCCACTGGCCATAGTCTGCACGACGAGCTAGTGTTCCAGGCAAGTAGACATTTTCTATCTCGCTGTCTGGATCAGAAATTTTGGGGAGGGTTATTTCTCCGTTCCTGAGCGCAGCGGCAAACTCAATTCCAGGTAAAAGATAGTCTTCGTTCAGGTTTCCCCGGAGATATTCGAGTGCTCTACGTCCGTGCTCAGGTGGCACTTTGATGAGTTCGAGCTGGCTTGGATCAATTGTCTTCCAATCGATTCCTACAGTTTCAGGGTTGAACGTGTACTCACCAGCCCGTTTATGGTCGATATGCGATCGTTTTAGATCGTAGGTTTCTTCCCGAGGATCCCGAGCAACTGGCTCGATTTCGCTCTTTTCTTTTTGCGACCAATAATGTCCAGAAAGTAATTCGCGAAACTGTGCTTTCTGTTCCGGGGTGAGTTTTGCTTCTCCTAATTCTTTTACTCCCATCTCTTCTGGAGTGGGTCCAAGGGTCTCAACCATGAGACCTCCTTTCATTTAACTCTAACTCTAAAGGATTTCCGGGGGGGTCAAGACGAGTTCTTGCAGAGTGCCTCCACTCCTGTCAGCATACCCCTAAGATCTGCAGACTTTACAGAAAGGGGAGAAAGATGTGTCAAACGATTCGCTACTGGACGGCAGTCTAAGGAGATATAGCCAGGACACAGGCTCGCTGTGTCTTTACCAAGGGAAACTTCCACCTCCAAAACACGACGAACTCAGTTTTTGCTTCCTTACCCACCCGCTCAAGGATGAGGACGCGTTCCTCCTGACCGACAACCCGAAACTCAGACTGTTCCAGAAGAAAGGGGCTGGATTTTTCAAAACCTGTCTCCTCGGTGCGCTTCAGCAACTTCGACAACTCCACGGTCCCTTGGTTTACGGCGCCTTTGAGATTCGGGCCCGTAGACGGATTGCCTATGGCGTTCCGATCTTGGTTCCGTACCTACCCGAACACTATCTCGACGTGTCGATGCGCGCCGAGGTTCTGGGGGCAATTGAGGCGGCTGCGCTCTCTGGGTACCACATGGGTGCTCGGGTGATCGGCATGGGAGCCTTTAACTCGATCGTGACCTCAAACGGCCAGTGGCTGGAAGACAGGTTCCACAAGCTCGGGATCAAGGATGCAATCTTTACCTCCGGCAGCTCCGGCACCGTCCATTTTCTGGTTGAAGCGGTGGTAAACGCGTGTTCGAAGCAGCACATCAATATCCCAATGTCTCAGGCGACGTTGATGTTCATCGGGGCAACCGGTTCGGTTGGCCGACCAGCCTGCGAACTCCTTGCCCGGGATTTTGGACGCACCATCCTTTCGGCTCGGAATGAGGCTCAGCTCAGACAGATGCGCAGGAGGTTGGTGCGTGAACAGGGGGTAATTGCCGACAGGATCATTACCACGACTCATGCCAACCAATGGCTTCCTGAGGTCGATGTTCTGGTGATTGCCACCAGCGCTAAAGATACCGACGAGCTCGGGGCAGATATCAATCTGCTCCCTGACGGCAGCGTTGTTTTTGATGCCGGCCGGCCAAAGCTGGTGTCAGATGAAGCAACGCGACCAGGGCTCCTAGTGGTTGATGGGGGCAACGGTCTTTTCCCCAAGAAGAGCCCAGGTGTGCTTGGGGGCGCCGAGCGGTTCCTACAGATGGGCGGGCCGAAGCACACCTATGGCTGCCTTGCGGAAACGGCGCTGATGGCTCTTCAGGGAAGCCGTCGAGGGTGTGTCAGTCAGAGTATCGGCAGCGATCGATCCGCTGCGCTGGCAGAAAGAGTTGGCGTCGACCTAAAGAAGCACGGGTTTCGGCTCGACGGCTTCCGCTCGAACGATGTTCCGATCGCTCTTGAGCGTATTCGAGAGGCCAGAGAGTGCAGAAAGGCCAGGCTGAAACAGGATCGGCGAGAGCAAAAGAGAAAGCGGGTTGCACAGCTGCAGAAGGGGCTGTTAGCTCCACGTCAAGATCCAATCTAGCCAGACAGGGCGCCAATGGCGCCCTTCTTTCTTGTCCGTTGAGGAGGAGATGGTGTAGCCTAACAGGGATGAAGCGCGACGATATCCTCCAACTTGCCGAACTGGCCAGGCTTCGGCTCACCGATGAAGAGCTCAGCCAGTACGCCGAAGATCTCACCAAGGTCGTCGAGTACGTGGAGCAGCTCAACGAGGTTGATGTGACCGGGGTGGAGCCGACCAGCCAGGTGACCGGCCTCATGAACGTGCTTCGCGACGATGAGGGTGATGAGACGAGAGGAATGGGGACAAAGGAGCTCGAGGCACTGGCACCGGAGTTTCAGGACGGGTACGTCAAAGTTCCGGGGGTATTCTCATCAACCGATGAGTAATTTGTAAATCCGAATTTCTAATTTCTAAACAAATTCAAATTTTTAAATGCCCTAATAAACCAAACAATTTTGTATTTTGAACTTTGGATATTTGAAATTGTTTAGGATTTAGAGCTTAGGATTTATTGTGACAGTACAAACGATCACTCAGGCAGCTGAAGCACTAGCGAGCGGCGAGATCCGCTCAGTTGATCTTGTTCATGAGCATCTTGGGCGGATCAACGAGCGGGATGAATCAATCCGGGCCTACTTGAGCGTTGACCGTGAAGGCGCCGTTGAAGCAGCCGAGCGTTCCGACGAGCGTCGGGCTGCGGGCAAGTCGCTCGGGCCACTCGATGGTATTCCGGTCTCTGTGAAAGACGTGATCATGACCAAGGGCCAGCCGACCACGGCCGCCTCGAACATGCTCAAAGACTTTGTGGCGCCGTACGATGCCACCGTTGTCAGTCGGCTCAAAGAAGCCGGAGCGGTCATCCTCGGCAAAGCAAACTGCGACGCTTGGGCCCATGGGTCGAGTACCGAAAACTCCGATTTTGGCCCAAGCAAGAATCCATGGGACACGAGCCGGATCCCAGGCGGCTCGTCCGGCGGTTCGTCCGCTGCCGTGGCGGCTGGAATGGGTTTGGCCTCCATTGGCACTGATACCGGTGGCTCGATCCGCCAGCCAGCCGCGATGTGCGGGGTGACCGGCTTGAAGCCCACCTATGGCCGACTCTCACGCTACGGCCTGATCGCGATGGCCAGCTCGCTCGATTGCCCCGGGCCGCTTACCCGGAGCGCTGAGGACGCGGCATTCCTCCTGCGGGCGATGTCCGGCCGGGATCCGTACGACAGCACCTCGCTACCCGAGAATAAGTTCCCTGAGATCCGCGTTGACAGTGATGCCCAGCAACCGCTCAAGGGGTTGAAAAT
>CAZOUL010000047.1:0-5971 GCA_964583025.1 uncultured Candidatus Saccharibacteria bacterium | reverse complement strand
CTTTTTTCATACACGGTTGGGTTGCCCGAATCGCATGGCTCTGAACTGAAAAGATGGGCGCCGACTCACCGACATGGTACGCTCGCTAGACTGACAGTGAAGGAGGCATATGATTGAGAGCCCAGAACGACGCTCACACGAGGAGATGGCGAAGGAGCAGGAAGCAGCCATTGATTCATTGTCGGTGATCCACGAAAAGTACCAACGACTCTTTGAAATTCTTGACACTGACGAGTTGCTTGATGACCTCATCGAGCTCCAACAACGGATTGCTGATTTCTCTCAAGTGCTGCAGGCCGAGTACCAGGAATATGTAGCCCTCGAAACCTGCTCGTACTACCATACGCTCATCGGCAGTACACCGAAACATCTTGAATCTTCGAATGCCTTGTCGGACGAACATAAAGCACTCCACGCCGATATCTCAGGTTTCATTAACGAACAACTCAAACGTACAGAAAGCCAAGCGAGTCGGCCAAGCCAAAACTGATCTAGCCCTCATAGCTCGCGGAGATATTATTATTTTTTCAGTCATTTTTTTTGCGCCGAACCTAGGCATTTGCTACGAACAAGTATGGGCTCACGAAGGAAGTGTTTTCAAATGCGTAGCGATCATTCATGACAACCAAACCGAAAGCCATTGGTTTGAATCATGTTGCCTTGGAAGTAGGTGACATTGAAAAAGCACTTGCGTTCTACGGTTCTTTCCTGGCCTTCGATCTGAGAAGTCAAAGCCAGAATGCAGCCTTCATTGACCTTGGCGACCAGTTCATTGCCCTCTCTGCCCCGCGAGAAGGTAGCAGGGACAACCACCGACATTTTGGGCTAGTCGTTGAGGACAAGGAGCAAGTAGCCACCCTGGTCAAAGAGACCGGAGCTGAAATCTTGGAAGGTACCACCTTCGATTTCCTCGATCCCTGGGGGAACCGAATCCAGCTCGTAGATTACCGAGACATCCAGTTTTTGAAGCACCCTGAAGTACTAGCGGCACTTGGGTTGTCCCACCTTAAGAAAACATCAGAAACCATCGAGACCCTCAAGGAGAAACGCTTACTGAAAAACGAAGAGTGCTAACACAGATCTACCGCTGAGTCTGCCAGCAGTCATTTCCACTGTTTTTGTACTTGTATCTTGCCCAACCGCCACGCATACTGGAATCATGCAAGAGCTCTTCCGCAAATTCGCCACCAAGATCTCGGCGGTCTCCGGCTCCTCCTACACCTTCATCGCCGCCGTTCTGATTGTCGTTGCGTGGTGGTTCTCCGGCCCGATGTTTGCCTACTCCGACACCTGGCAGCTGGCTATCAATACTGGAACCACCATCGTCACCTTCCTGATGGTATTTCTCATCCAGAACACCCAGAACCGCGACGGACGGGCGATCCAAATCAAGCTCGACGAGCTCATCCGGGCAACCAAGGGCGCTCGCAACAGTCTCGTGAACATGGAGGAACTCAGTGACGACGAGTTGGCCATGCTCCAAGCTGATTTTCAAAAGCTCCGTGCCCAGCGGTCGAGCAAGATGCTTGCGGAACTCCATGAGCGGATCCTCGAAGAACGAGAGCGCCGGGGTTTTCTCGGCCCGATTGGCACTGCGCTCAAGGGCGCTGCCGCTGGCATCACCCGCTTCGAGCAAGAGGTGGTGAATGCCGTATCACCGCAGCAACCACCAACCGCGACGAAGAAAACGGCTACGAAATTCCGAAAAACCACCGGTACGAGGAAGAAAACGACCAAGCAGTGAAATTACTACAATGGTCACGGTCGTGACGCCGAAACTCAGCTGTGCTATAGATAGAGGAAAGCGTACAAAGGAGGTGGCAATGACCGACAAGGGGAAAATTCTTGCCCGCAGCGTTCTCTCGCTCGTGGCGACATTGGCAATAGGTGGAGGCCTCACCTATGCGGCCTTTACGTCCAACCAGGTGACGATTGCTAATAGCCAGATTGGATCCGGCAGCGCCGATCTTTTGTTGTGCAACTCCAACGGCTCAACTCCACCTGGCACCAATACCTGGAAGCCGACCATCTCACCGCAAATCGATCTGTCAGGGATTAATCCAGGCGATACCAATGTGCCTGTGACCGCACCCCACCAGATGTTTATTGGTAATGACAGCGGTGCGCTGGCCACAGTCTTTAACGGCGACCCAAACTTTGCTCCTTACTGCACAGCCTACGAAAGTGGAGTGACTCCAGGTAACTCAACTGTCGATATGCGGATGGTCCCCACGCTAGACAACATCGTCTGCCCAGATGATCCGGGCCTGGCTGACGCTCTATCTTTGCGCTTTGGCTTTGATGACGGCACGAATCCAGCCACTTTCACCCCATACAAAACGCTCAATGGCTGGGATACAAATACGACTCGCTATGCGCCTACCTTTACGCCGGGCCAAGCGTTGCGAGTAAGCTTTGAAGCCAAGTTGGCGTCGAGCTACAACGTCCAAGGGGCAAACTGCACCTTTGACACCCATTTCACGGGTGAACAGGTCTAAGTCACCTCAAGTAGAAGGCTCCACCCGGGTGGAGCCTTCGCTCGTGGAGTGAGTTCATGACCCTCGCCCGACTTATCCACTTTGGGAGCCTTGGCATTCTGGCACTGGCTGCGCTTATTATTCTTTCTGGAAAGACCAACCTGCTCGGCGGCTACCATGCGTTCGGCGTCCTCACGGGCAGCATGGAACCGATGATCCCTGTCGACTCGCTTTTGCTCGTCAGGCACAAGCCTGCCGATACCCTCCAGACCGGCGACGTAATTACTTTCGAGCAACCTGCTGGCTCCGACCAGCTCGTGACGCACCGGATTGTGGCGAACGAGAACGGCTCCTTCCGCACCCAGGGTGACGCCAATCCTGAGCCCGACCCATGGCTCGTCACTGACGAGCAAATCCACGGAAAAGTCGTCTGGGGCATCTCCCAACTTGGTGCGGTGCTCCGCCTCTTAAACAGCCCCTCTGGCCTGATACTCCTTATCCTTTTGCCAGTCGCCTTTCTGGCCTTCAAAGACCTCTACGCCATTCATACCGCGCTCTATGAGATGAGCTTGGAACGCAAGCAGGCGAGGGGTGCGGCATGAATGCGAGGGCAATCTTGGCCGGTGCCTTTGTATTCGTCTTCACTGCCTCGGCAGGCCAGGCCATAGCAGCATTCGTGAGTAACTTTGCCTCGATAACGCACGTCTCGATTACCACAGCGCATGCACCCCCTCCGCCGCCTGAACCGCCAGCAGTACGACTCTTTGCGCTCGCGGACAACGAACTCAGAGAAGAAGAGCCAACCGACAACCTCGGGGCTGAAAAAGACGCCGAAGTGACTTCGAAATCGGGCGAGAACACCCGACTCTTACTCCAGTTCGACCTCGGGGCCCTGCCTCCCGCCGTAACCATCACCTCATGCGAACTCGGCCTCTACATGACGGAGGCGCCGTCGCGTAAGAGCCGCCAGCATGAGCTTTACCGACTCACTGCCTACGAAACGACCTGGGGCGAAGGCCATGGCAGCCCTGACGACGCCCGACCCGGCGAAAGCAGTTGGCGGTGGTCAGCACGTCCGACGTCATGGACAACTCCTGGAGGAGACTTGGCGCCGACGCCGACAACCAGCGCGGCAACTGGAATAACCGACAATGCGTGGCTCACCTGGGATGTGCTCGCTGATTGTGACACCCTCGGCCAGCGCTCGTGGCTGGTCAAAGACAGCGCCGAAAACGACCCCGAGGAAACCTGGGACGTGGAGTACGAAACGAGGGAATCGAATCACTTCGGCCGCCGCCCCTACCTCGCCGTCCGATTCGAACACACACATGTCCCTATGAGTCACATTGTCATTAACGAGTTTCAAGCGGACGTGGAAGCTGGCATGGAATCGAAGAATGAATGGGTAGAGCTCTACAATCCAACGGCAAACACCATTGACCTCACCGGCTGGCAGCTCTGTGACGATTCGGCTTGCCAAACCCTGCCGGCTGGCACGAGCATTACCCCCCAGAACTACCTTGTCATCACGCCTGACGAAAGCACCTGGAAGCACTGGCCAGCGGTACCATTAGCAAGTCGGGTCGTACTCGACGAGGAGATTGGCGGTGGCCTTGGGAATGACGGCGATCGGATCGTCCTCAGGGATGCAGGTGGTGCCGTCGTTGATGAACTGAGCTACGAAGAGGACATGAGGGTCTTCGATCCAGCGATTCCTGGGGCCGCGGCTGGCTGGTCGCTCGACCGAGTTGCGCCCGGGTACGACACCGACCGCGCCCTTGATTTCTGGACGAATCCCGCCCCTACTCCAGGTCAGTGAATCAAGAAGATCGCTTCGTGGGCCGTTTCGGCGCCGGTGCCGCTGCCTCTGAGACACTCCGCGGGATGAGTACGTAGAACGTCGTCCCTTCTTGCTTGTTTGAACGGAACCAGATCTTGCCGCCCACGAGGCGCATGTAGCCCAAGGCGATCGTGAGGCCAAGGCCGCTGCCTGGAATCTCTTCGTGGTGGTTGCTACCACGGTAGAACTTCGTGAACACCAACGGCTGTTCTTTCTCAGGGATTGCCGGACCGTCGTTATGAACATTGATCAGCAAGCCATCAGCCGTCTCTTCTGCCGCGATGGTCACCGGGGTTTTCAGGGCCGGGTCAGAGTAGATGATCGCATTGTGGATAACTTCGGTCAGGGTATCGGTGACGAGCTTTTCATCGGAGATCACCCCTTCTGTTGCCTTGATTTCGCTCACCAGCCTGACCCCTCGCTCTCGGGCGAGCCGGCCTTGCTTATTGAGAATCTGGTCGACCACTGCCCGGATTGAGAAGGTCCTCGGCCGAACCGCGACCATCGACTGGTCGAGCTCGGAAATACCAACGAGATCGTCAACTACCTGGGCCAGGCTTTGCAGAGCCTGGTGCGACGCCTGGACCGCTCCCTTGAGCTCGCTCTTCTTCTCGAGCTCAAGCGCGCTCTCCAGGGTCCACAGCGCCTTGGTGACCGGAGTGCGGAGCTGGTGCGAAGCGTAGGCAAAATCCGATCGCAGCATCCGGCTGTTCTGCTCCTCGGTCTCGTCCCGAATAATAAGAATTGCCCCGAGCACCGAGCCGTCGGCGGCAATGATCGGCGAGGCGGTGTCGGCCACAGGAACTTCCGTGCCATCCCGGTGGACTAGCACGGTTTTCTCCGCCATTTTCGTGGTTGACTTCTTGGCCATTGCCTCGTGGATAAAGTCCGTCGCGTCCTCTCGGGTGGGACCGTTCAGTAGAGTAACGACCTCATTAAACCGCTTGCCAATGGCGTCCATAGCCTTGAAGCCGGAGATCCGGGCCATCACTTCGTTCCACCGGGTAATCCGCCACTCCAAATCGATTGCGACCAATCCGTCGCCAATGCTTGCGAGAAGCGACTCTTCGTATTGGCGCGATTCGAGCATCCGTTCAAAGAGCCGGGTGATCAGCGCCGCGAAGAGGAGCGATACACCGACACCAACCAGCGAGAAAACAAGGAACGATTGCATTTGGTCGGTGCGTCCTGCAAAAGCAATCGCCGCGGGTTGCTCGAGAATGACTGCCCACCCGGCGAGCGTAACTGGCGCAAAGGCAACCACCCGATCCTCATTCTCGACGAAAAACGTCTCGACCCCGTGCTGACCGGCGTGCGCCTTGGCGATGCCGGGATGATCAGTCAGCTGGACGATACGGCTCCCACCTAGTTCCGATGCATCAACCACTGTGCGCCCGTACTGATCGGCAATACTGATACTCATATCTGGCTGCCCGCTGATGTCTTTGAGCTGGCCTGTCCACTGGGCAATGTTCCTGGCAGCCACTTGGAACACAAGAATGCCTTGTGGCATGCCGTTGGTGTCCTTTACAGGCACCGCGACGGCAAACACGTTAATCTGGGGCTCTGCGGACCGCTGGTACATCTCTGACACGTAGGGTTGCCAATTGTCTGTCACCCCTTTGTCCCAATCCCGGTGGGCAAAGTTTCTCCC
>CAZOUL010000046.1:0-6262 GCA_964583025.1 uncultured Candidatus Saccharibacteria bacterium | reverse complement strand
TGCCCTGTGGGGTGGCATCAAACCAAAACGTCGGGAATTTTAGCGCGGTAACCTTGCCCGTATCAATCAAGTAAATTATCCGCCCGCCGTCAACCGAATTACGGGCAAGCCGGTCAGGGTGCCACGCTAAAATTCCCTCTGCCTTGCCTTCCTCTATGCCGGCAAGCATAGCATTAAATACTTCTCGGCCCGGCTCTTTGGCGGTTTTGCTTTCGTAAAATTCCTTTACGATAAAGAGATTATTTTGCTTGGCGAAATCACGCAATTCTTGAAGTTGCGCCTCAATAGAAAGAGCTTGTCGCTCATCATCCTCGCTTGATTTTCTACAATAGACAAAGTATTTGATCATAGAATTGCGCTAGAAAAAGGTAATGCACTTACACCGACGATTTCTGAAAATCTCTCCCCATCGGCTCTTGCGCTTTTAGCGCAATACAAACTTCGTTTGTGAACCGCCGCCTCGCGGCGGGTGTGCTGTCCGTTTCGTTTCAAAAACCGTGGAATTATCTGCACGAAGTGCCTGCCGAGGCGCGAAGCGCCGAGGCAACAAACCGCACAAATCAACTTTGGTGGACCGTACCGGATTCGAACCGGTCGCCTCCGCCGTGCAAAGGCGGCGCTCTACCAAATGAGCTAACGGCCCAAGATTTTTACTGCGCTGGCACTACTTGAGCGTTGGGGCGGAACACCCCTTCCTCGGGTGCCAATCGAAAGGTGCCAACGGCGTAGAGAAACCCAAGGATCATCACAACGATGCCGCCGAGCTTCCAGACGCTGTACGATCCTCCGGCGCCGAGCAACCGCTCGGCCCACCCAGCATGGCCGAACGTACGTACCAGCCACTCGGAATTCCGAATGATCCAGAGGCCAGCGGCGAAGCTTAGCACAAAGACCAGGAAGCGGACAAGGAACATGGAGGAGGCTACGCGTTCACTAAGTACCAAACCGAGACGGCAACTGCCACAATTTGGGTCACGATACCCAGGATCCACTGATTTGGCCGGGCCGTCCGGTGATACTTCTCAACGAGCTCGTAGTACCCCTTGAGAAAGCGCGACTTGGTTGCCTTTGGGTAGAACAGGCCAACGAGCACAAGGGCATCGGGCAGGGCCCCGCCCATTGCCCCCAAGATCGACGGGAGCGTGGCAAGGGGTGCGACACCCGCCAACCAAACATAGCCGAACACAGCCACCGCCACATCAACGATGCCGAGCGTGAAGTCACCGGCATGGAGGTCATGGGTGGAGAAGTCTTCGTAGAAGTGCCAGGTTCCTGGGTCAGTATGCGGGATAGCATCGAGGACGAAGTGGCTCGCAACCCCGCCGGCAAAGCCAGCGATGGGATCGCCAGTAGCCACTCCGATTGCCGCACCAACAGCAACATGGGGTGTAATGAGCATGCCCACAGTATACAGAAGAAAGTAAAACCGCGGGGATACCGCGGTGCTTGTATTACAGGACTTTCTCTGCGAGTGCTTGGTCTACCACGCCGTAGACTGAAATAATCCGTTCGAATGCGACTGGTACTTCCTGTTCTTCCATTTTGTTAATTTTTTCATAAAAAAATCGCCCGAAGGCGACGTCAGCGTAGCAAATTACTGGTGGGCATGCCAGGATTTGAACCTGGGACCTCGTCATTATCAGTGACGCGCTCTAACCAACTGAGCTACATGCCCGAAAATCAAGTCCCTACTATAGACGAAGTAACCTGGAGAAACAACCACCGTGAAAGAAAAACCGGGCCGAATCGGCCCGGACGTCGATGCTTGCGAGGGAGAGGCACTCCAAGGGCCCGGATCCGCCCAGCGGACACAAGGGAGAGCAGCCTCTGGCTCTTTCCCCTCCTCGTTGGTGCGCCGGATCACCAGCGGGCAAGCAGCCTGTCGTTGCAGTACTCGTAGGTAGCAACCCACACCGGCGAGCAAAAGAAAGGCCCGGAAAACCGGGCCGAGGTGTGAACGGGCGACTTTGTAGTCTCTTTCCTGGGTGGGGTATGGGGGAAGGGTCGCCCGCTTGATTGGGAGGGTCGAAGGATGACGGTCTTGTTGGGGGGCGATGACACGCCATCCTTCAACACTTGAGGCACCTTGGGTTGGGGTGCCAAACGTGTGGGGCGACCGGGTGAAACATACCCAGTGCCCCAATCTTGTAAAGTGGAGCAAAACGGGTGACTGCCGAAACAGTCTCAGTAAGCACGAACCAGGCGTGCCGTTCTCCTACTGTTGGCCTCCAAGATACACTCGGAACCAACCCCGCTTCGCTCCGGGGAGAACTCTGCAGGAGCAGGTAGTGCCACGCCGGGCCACCCGTCCTGCATTTTTTAAATGGCTGAGGGGGCTTTTTCCCGCCCCCTCAGAGGGAGGCCTGGCTCCGGCCAGAGAGAACGAAGCGTCCCGGCGCTTTGTTTGGCCAGAGCCGTACTGCCGCGGCAATTCTATAGCTGAGCGCGCGTCATGTCAACGCTTCATCTCAAGCGAGCCGATGATCCGCGCTCCGACGATGGCGCAGGCAAGCGCCGCCACGTAGATACCGATTACCGTCCAGAATCCGACGCTCGAGCGGCCGAGTGCGCCGAGAATCAGGGCAGCATACCAAGAGATAATGGAAATGCCGCCAGCGGTAAAGAACAAGGTTCCGCGTTCCCGAATCTTTTGACCTAACCCCGCTTGGCCGACCCACTGTTCGAGAAGCGGCGTCGCCTTGGTGTTAAGAACGATGCCATTCACAAAGAGAATCACCACGATCAGCAACTTCGCCCAGACCTTCTCCGAAGGGACGAGCGAGGCACCAGGTGCTTGCGTCCCATGGGAAAGAAAGAGAAAGCCAAACCCAGAAACAATGAGGAGCGCGAGGCCAATCCAGATAACAAGCGACAGACTCTGCATTGCCTGAAACTCTCCTACCGACAGCTTGTCGCGGCTGAGCGCGCGCATAAAGATCACGTCGCTCGCCGTTGCCCCACCCACACCGAGAGCGGTGCCAATGATGTGTCCTATGGTGAGAAGGATATGCGGATCCATGACCTACTCCTTTGGTGTTTGTTGGCCGTCCGATGGTAGCTCACTGTTCGGCGGATGAACAGGCGGCGTTTGGGACGCGGAGACCGGTGCAGCCGACGTGGCCTGCCCCAAATCCTCGACATCCAGCGTCGCCGTCTGACCGCGCTGGAGCGTCCCTTTGAGGAGTCGCTCAGCGATCACGTTTTCAACAGTATCTTGGATCACGCGCCTGAGCGCCCGGGCACCGAATTCCGGTTGGTAGCCAAGTTCTGCTAACCGAGCCTTAGCCGCGTCTGTGAGCTGAACGGTCACCTGCTCTTCAGAGAGTCGCTTGTTGAGCCCGGCGAGTTGGAGATCAACAATTTGCAGCAGTTCAGGCTGGCTAAGCGGGCGGAAGGCAACGACCGCATCAAACCGGTTCAGAAACTCGGGGCGAAATATACCTTGCGACTGGATCGCCTCAAGGAGCGCCGCTTTGAGTGCCTCGTGGTCCGTACCCGCTTGGATTCCTTGGCGGATGAGCTCTGATCCGGCGTTCGAGGTGGCAATGATAATGCTGTTGGTGAAGCTAACCGCGCGACCAAGCCCATCCTTCACCTGCCCCTCGTCCAGCACTTGAAGGAACACATTCAAAATATCAGGGTGGGCTTTCTCGATCTCATCGAGTAAGACCAAGGTGAACGGAGTGTCGCGGACGGCACTCGTGAGCTGTCCGGTCCCGGCCTCCTGCGCGTCGGTTCCCGAACCGATGAGCTGGGCCAGCGACGCCGGCGACTGGTACTCACTCATATCGAGCCGGACCATTGCGTCGTCGCTCCCAAAATAGGCGGCGGCAAGCGCTTTTGCAGTCTCGGTTTTCCCGACCCCCGTCGGCCCAAGAAACAGGAAGCTCCCAATTGGTCGGTTGCCGCCGGCGAGGCCGGAGCGTGCCCGCCGCAAAGCCTGGGCAACAGCCGTCACTGCCTCGTCTTGACCGATCACTCGCTCATGAAGCACCTGCTCGAGGTTGAGCAGCCGATCCTTCTCGGATTCTTGCACCTCGCCGACCGGAACGTTCGAGAGTTCGGAGAGCGCGGTGTCGACATCTGCAGTGCTCACCACCCGCTGGCCGCGCCGACTCGTCACCGTGGCCGCGGCTTCGAGAACCCGGATCGCGCTCTCCGGCCGAGGCACTTGGGTCACGTAACGGTCAGCGCCCTGAACGGCTGCCCGGATCACCGGCACGGTAATATAGACGCCTTGCCGGCCCTCGAGTCGGAACACAACCATTTGGAGAATCCGCATGGTTTCTTCGGGCGAGGGCGGGGCAACCTCGATCTTGGTCATCAGCTCGGCAACGACCCCCTGACGGGCAATCGTCTCATGGTACTCGCGGGGCGTTGTCGTTGCCACCAGTTGGATCTGGCTCGACTGCAAAAACGGCCGCAGTACTTCGGCAGCGTTCACCACGCCGACTTTCCCCTCCTCGGCGGCAAGCAAGGTTTGGACGTTGTCGATGAAGAGGATGATATTGCCCGCGGTTGCCGCATCGTTCAGCACTCGTAACAGTCGCGCTTCGATAGCTCCCCGATCCGAGACGCCGGCAAGCAATCGAGCGGCATCGAGCTGCATCAGATGTTTGTTCTTGAGGGGCATTGCCACTTGGCCACTGGCAATTCGAGCCGCGAAACCATTGACGATCGTCTTCTTTCCCACCCCCGCCTCACCAACCAACAACGCATTCGACTGTCGCTCGGAAGAAAGCGCTGCTTCAAGCTGATCGATCATTGATGTTCGGCCGACCATCTGCAGATACAGGGCTGGATCGCGGACGTAGCGAGCGATGTCGGTGGCGTACTGTGAGAGCGTCGGGGTGTACCCCGCTGCCCAGTCCCGGCCAATGCCGTACATACCGACCGTGCCTGATTCCCAGAAGAAGTGACGCCGGCGCGCCTGCTGCCCAATGAGAAACCACTCGACCGCTTGATCGAGATCGGCCCGTTCGATCCGATGAGCAAAGAGGAGGTTGGCAAAACCTTGATGGTGTTCGGCGAGCGCCTTGAAGACGTGAGACAGGTGGATTTCGTTGTACCCGCCCTCGACTGCTTCCGTTGCTGCGTACATCAAGAGGGGGTCAAGGTCGGTCACTGGTAGCGCTACCGGCGGCGCCTGCCCACCTTCTCCAGTCTTCAGCTCGCCCACCAGGCCGGCCCGCGAGAGAATGATTTGGGTGGTCCGCTCTTTGAGTAAGGCGTCGAAGAAGGTTTGCATGTCGAACGTCCCGTTCTGCTGGCTCGCCTCAATGACCCGGGCAAGTTCCAGCGAGCAGTACTCAGCAAAGTTGGTCGTGGTCAACCAATCAGGCAACTGGGCGAGCTCGCCTAGGTTTCCCGGTGGCGGCAACCGTTCAAGATAGGCGTGGTGGTAGATCTCACGCATGCCGCCGAGGATCAGTGCACCCAGAGCAATCTGGCTCACGCCCAGGAGCAGCGCCGAGACGGGCAGGAGCCCAAGGCTCACCGCGAACCAGTAGAGTGTCCCAAGGATAGCGAGGACGAGTCCGACGCCCCGAATGAGGCGCGCGAGCGCCGCATCGTGAGCAGCCGAGGCCCGAGCAAGCGTGTCTGCTCGGGAACCTGGAAAACGGATCATCGGCCACCGCCGAGGATCGTCACTAGGCCAAGGCCAACGAGACTCAGGGCAAGAATGGGGGCGGTGAACCACACGACCCAGAGTGCAGCGAAAAACACCGCCAGGAGCAGGAGCACGAAGCAACCAGCGAGGATCGCCGCCGAGCGAACGACCGCACCGATCAGTCGCGACATCAGGTTCAACGCCCAGACGTTGAGCCGCTCCTGCAAGGGAAGGCGTTCGGTTGCAATCTGGTCGCGCTTCCACGGCTGAAAGAGCGTTCGCAGCAGGATGCCAAAGGAAAAATAGTCAACGACCGTCGCTCCGATCAGTCGCTGCTGATTGAGCAGTTCTCTTGGTACTGCCTGGTACCACCAGGGCAAAACCTGGATCCATCCGGTGGCGTACTGCGCCATATCCCTCCCGCACCCTCGCCGCCACTCCCCGCGGGCGGCCCGGGCTCCGATCAGGTTTCAGCATACCAAAAAGAGCCCCGTGCTGGCGCTCTTTGTGGCTTGGTTGGTTCAATTGGTTGCAACAACGTGTCCCGACGCGAGGTCGGGATCGACCTACAGATATTCCGACGAATCGTCGGAGAAATAATCCGTTAGAAAGGAGGTGATCCATCCGCAGATTCCCCTACGGATACCTTGT
>CAZOUL010000045.1:4162-6323 GCA_964583025.1 uncultured Candidatus Saccharibacteria bacterium | reverse complement strand
TCGCTTCGAGGGCAGACCGGGAGGTAAGGAGTGAGCACGACTTCACTGCCGCCTCAGTGACCACCGTTGCCCGGCTCAGTCCGGCGATAATTCGGTTGCGGATTGGGAAATGGTGTTTGAGCGCCGCAGTCCCAGGAGGAAACTCACTCACGACCGCTCCGCCATGGTTGAGTATTTCCTCGGCGAGTCCCCGATGGCTGGATGGGTACGGCTGATTGACACCGCACGCCAGCACCGCCCAAGTGACTCCTCCGGCCCCAAGCGCGGCCCGGTGGGCACAGCCATCGACGCCGAGTGCCAGGCCCGACACCACGGCAAACCCCCGCCGCACGATCCCCTCGGCCAGCTCCTGGGTCGCTTGTTTGCCATACGTGGACATGCGACGGGTTCCCACGACAGCGATCGCCGGGTGCGGGCCAAACGTTCCTCGCACAAAGAGCGCTGCGGGCGGTATGGCAATCTCAGCAAGGAGCGCGGGATAGTCTGCATCGCCGCGCACCACGAAGCTAATGTGAGCGGCTTCAAGCTTGCTCCAAGTACTCGTCGGCTCACTCCGACGCCGAAGTACTGCGATGCGCTCTATGAGCTTCGGGGTAACACCCAGCTGCATGAGTTCAGTAGCGGACGCCTGCCAAAGTTCTCGGAGAGAAATCGGCAAAGCGAGGAACGCGTTCAGAGAACGGGCGCCGATCTCCGGATCATGGGCCAAGGTAGCGAGTACTTGTCGGTCAGCAAGCGGTAGGCCACTTTGCTCCAGAACCACTCCCCTGCCCTTCATAGGCTCCATGACACAAAAAGAGCAGCGGTTCCGCTGCTCTTTTCCGAATCAAGACGCTGGTTAGTCAATGATCTCGATTCCCATGCTCCGAGCCGTACCTGCAAGGATCTTCTGCGCGGCTTCTGGGTCATTCGCATTGAGGTCTGGCATTTTCTTCTCAGCCAGCTCGGCGAGCTGGGCCTTGGTGACCTTGCCAACCTTCTCTTTGCCGACCAGGCTTGCCCCCTTCTGGACCTTGGCTGCTTGGCGCAACAGCTCGGCTGCCGGCGGCTGCTTTGTGATGAAATCGAATGAACGGTCTTCGTAAATCGTAATTTCGGCAGGGATAATCGTGTTGCCGAGCTCTTTCGTCCGCTCGTTGAACTGGGTGCAAAATTCCATAATGTTCAGGCCGTGCGGTCCGAGGGCGGTGCCGACTGGAGGCGCGGGGTTGGCTTTTCCGGCCGGAATCTGAATTTTCACAATGGTTTTGACTTGCTTGGCCATAACGCTCCTTTACACCTTCTTGACCTGGAGGAAATCAAGCGTCGCCGGCGTTTCTCGGCCAAACATGTTGACCATGACCTTCACCTTCCCCCGCTCTTCGTCAAGCTCGCTCACAATGCCTTGGAAACCCTTCAGTGGCCCATCGTTAATGGTGACAAGGTCATTCTCGGCAAAATCAATGTGGTAGCGTGGCTCGTCGACTCCCATCCGCTTCTTGATGCGATCGACTTCGTCTTGTGGGATCGGGGTCGGCCGGACACCCAGGCCAATAAAGCCCGTGACATTAGGCGTGTTGCGCACAACGTACCATGAATCGTCGGTGACGATCATTTCAACAAGGACATACCCGGGGAAGATCTTCCGTTCGACTGTTCGCCGGCGGCCATTCTTGATTTCGATCTGTTTCTCAGTCGGGACAATGACCGTAAAAATTTTATCGGCCATACCAAGTGATTCAATCCGCTGCCGGAGCGTCTCGGCCACCTGGTCCTCATAGCCAGTGTAGGTGTGGATAACGTACCAACCTCGCTCCCCCGCCTGCTTCTTGCCCAGAAGGCTCGGCCGCGAAGCACCGGTTGTCTGGCGAGCACCGAGAAGACCCGATCCGCTCGTTGAGGTCTGCGAATCGTCGGCTGCTGGTATCTGGTCTGGCTGCTGATCGTTCATGGATACTTCTGTTCCTTAGAGTTGATTGAGAATTAATTCAAAAAGCTGAGTGAAACCGTAATCGATGAAACCGAAAATGCTGGTCGCGACGATCACTGAAAGGATCACGATAATCGAATACTGGGTCGTGGTCTCACGGCTTGGCCACTGCACTTTCTTGAGCTCGTCGAGGCTTTCGCGCAGGTAGGTCGCGACGCTCCTCATGCTATGGCGTCGATCGTGAGCTCGGTG
>CAZOUL010000045.1:0-4152 GCA_964583025.1 uncultured Candidatus Saccharibacteria bacterium | reverse complement strand
GCCACTGCCGATGGCCGCGCGGAAATCGGGAAGAACGAACCTTGTTGCGGAAAATTCTACCCCGCACTTTTTCCCCTCGGTAGTGGCGAACCACAGTGGCTGTGACTTTCTTCCCAGCGAGTTCGTCAGTCAATGTCACCGATGCTCCCGGGTCATCAGCAAGCTTCTCAACCGAGATTGTGTCACCGACTTGCACCAAATACTGCTTGCCGCCGGTGGTGATAACTACGTGTGACGATTGAGCCATAGGATAATCCATTACCAATATATTGCGCCTGCAAGGAGCGCGGACGAAGTATATCAGGAGAAGTTCTCGAGCGTCAACGGATTCTCGCCATGCCTGGACGGCTCCGCCGGGCAATGCTCGCAACAACGCCGAGCGCGAGAAAATTAGCAGCTAACGCTGTCCCCCCATGCGACACAAAGGGAAGAGGGATGCCGGTGACCGGGGCAACGCCTAAATTCATCGCGACGTTCACGGCTACCTGAACAAGCCAGAGCCCAGCGATACCCGACGCCAAGAGGTACCCGAAGCGGTCGGGGGCGTTCCGGGCAATCACCAAAGTTCTACCAATCAAGAAACCAAAGAGCATAAGCACAACCACTGAACCAAGTAAGCCAGTCGCCTCAGCAATGCCGGCAAAAATAAAGTCGGTATGGGCCACGGGCAAGAACGCAAGCTGGCTTTGGGTGCCATACCCAAAGCCTTGGCCGAACATGCCACCGTTGCCTACGGCAATCAGCGACTGGAGCACATTATAGCCAGCTCCGTAGGGGTCAGAGGCCGGCGAGAGAAAAGTTTGAAGCCGTTCCAATTGATACGATCGGAGATTCAAGCCGATCACTGGCACGGTCACGATGGTGATGCCCGCAATGAGTGCCCAGGCGGACCGCGGCAACTGGGCCGCCAGGAGTAACAAGCCGACTGATCCAACAAGAACTGCAGCCGTACCAAGATCTGGCTGGGCAAGAATAAGACCAACCGGCACACCTACGAGGAGGATCGCGGTGAGCACTCGGGCCATGCCCATCTCAGGCTTCGGGACCGCTAGCAGGTGGCCCACAAGGAAAATATTCAAAAGCTTCATAAGCTCAGACGGCTGAAGCTGAAAACCAGGAAGCTGAATCCAGCGGTTCGCACCAAAAATAGTTTTTCCCCCGACCAAAACGAGCGTGAGTAATCCGATACCTCCGAGATAGAGCCAGATATTCACCGAACGTATCCGCCGGTAGTCGAAAATACTCAGTGCGAACGTGAAAAGTATCCCGAGAAGCGCTATTCCCGCTTGGTTCCAGGCCAGAATCGTATCCCCTCTACTAACCGTCACACTGTAAATGCTAGCGACGCCGATCGCTACCAGTACCCCAGCGACGCCAACAAGGTACCAGTCAATCTGCCAAGAGCTCTGAAGCTTAGGCATCGAGGGTAAGCGTCAACTCCTCGACCACCGCCTGATACTGACCGGGCGTTGCCATGGCCCGCCACTCTACCCTTGATCGAGTTGCTGCTTCAATCTCTGGGGCCTGCCCTTCAACGAGTCGACGCAGCGGGTGTTGGCCAGCAATGGTGAGCGACACCTGGTCTTCCGGAGACAAGCCTGCTTGCTTGCGCAAGTGTTGGACGGTTCTCGTCAGCTCCCGGACCAACCCCTCGGCTCGAAGCTCATCGGTGAGCATCTGGTCAAGCTCAACCCGCACTTTCTCGGTCCCTGTCTGCCAGAGTACCTTCTTGACATTCAGCTCATCGGCAAGCAGGGCCGACATATCAGCGGAAAGGGCTGGGCCGCCAATGACCGTCGCGGCAGTAAGCGGCTGGCGGACCTTGATCTTTGCCCCTGCCCGAGCCGCTCGGCCAAGCTCTACGATCGCCTGAACATGGGTCATTGTCTCGAGTATCGTCGCGTCAATGGCTCCCTCAGTAGGCCACTCGGCCAAATGAACAGATTCGGGATCTCCGCCTCTTCGGAGGCGCAGCCAGAGTAGTTCCGCGAAAAAAGGCGTCAATGGAGCCAGAAGCAACGACAGTTGCCGAAGCGCCCAGGCCAAGGTTGGCACCACCTGACTGGCTGGCCGGTTCCGGCTCCGTCGGACGTACCAAGTAGAAAGCTCAGTAATGTAGTCGGACAGGGCCCGGCTTCCCCGAAAAAGATCATACCGTTCAAAATGCTGAGTGACATCGCTGATCAACCGATAGGTCCGAGCTACCAACCATTGATCGAGAACATGGTTCGTCGCAGGATCTGCTGCCACCTCGCTCATTCCGCCTGCCCGTCCAGCGAGAAAATTGTAGATATTCCAGGTAATGAGGAAGGTTTTTCGGACAATCTGGGCAAGCTCTTCAGGATCAAATTTCTTATTGTCGCCCGGCTGGTTGACGCTGTAGAAGTAGAATCTAAGCGGATCGATCCCGAACTCTTCGATAACCTGCCACGGGTCAACGACATTCCCCTTCGACTTACTCATCTTCTTCCCATCGCCGTCGAGCACCAGGCCGGTCGAAATGACGGTGCGGTACGGGGCATCTTTCCCGAGAGCCGTAGCGATCGCCAGCAATGTATAGAACCATCCCCGCGTCTGGTCCATGCCCTCTGCAATAAAATCGGCCGGGTACTGGATCCCTGAATCTATCAGGGCTCGTTGTTCAAACGGGTAGTGGTACTGGGCAAACGGCATCGCACCGGAATCAAACCAGACATCGATGACCTCTGGAAATCGACGCATTGTCTCTCCGCACTCGCAGTGTAGCTCAACTTGGTCGATAAAGGGCTTATGCAAGTCCTCAGGAACGGCGCCGATCGCCCGAGCTTCCAACTCCTCAATGCTGCCGATACACTCGCGGCGATTACAGCCAGAGCACTGCCAGATCGGCAAAGGCGTTCCCCAGTACCGATCCCGAGAAAGCGCCCAATCCTTGACTTCTCGGAGCCATTCACCAAACCGTCCTTCACGCAGATGCTCTGGCACCCAGTTCACACTGGAGTTCCGGGAAAGCAGTTCCTCGCGAAGGCTACTCATACGAACAAACCAGCTGTCTTTCGCAAAATAGAGCAAGGGGGATTTACACCGCCAACAGAATGGGTAGGTGTGCTCATAATCCTCTTCCTTGAGCAGCTGATTCGCTGCCTGGAGCTTGCTAAGGATTGCTTCTTCAGTGGTCTCATCTTTCACAAACTTTCCGGCAAGCTCCGGAACGTCGGGTCCGAATCGGCCTTCGGCGTCTACGGTATGATATTTGGGAAGACCAAGTGCGTCACCCAAGGCAAAGTCGTCCTCGCCGTACATAACCGCGGTATGAACAATACCAGTCCCGTCCTCGGTAGTAACAAACTTAGCTGGATAGACCCGGTAGCTTTTCTCTGAAGCGAGGGTGTCAATGGCAAAAAGCGGCTCGTACTCCAGTGCTGTCAACTCCTCAACAGAGATGTTGCTCCGCTCCAGTTTCCGACTACCCAGCACTGCGTCTTTCCGCTGGTCGGCAAGAATATACTCCTCGCCGGTGTCGGTATCGCGGTAGCGGCCGTACTGTATGTCTTTACCCACTGCCAGCGCGACATTACCAGGAAGCGTCCAAGGAGTTGTGGTCCAGGCGACGAGATAAGTACGACTGTGCCCTTTTACTGCAAATTTTACATATACCGACCGACTAGTAACGTCTTCGTAGCCGAGCGCCACTTCGTGACTCGAGAGTGCAGTCCCGCAACGCGGACAGTATGGAACAACCTTGAAATCTTGAGTAAGCAGCTGCTTCTCCCACAACTGCTTAAGAATCCACCAGACGCTCTCAATGTAGTTACGTTCGTATGTTATATAAGGGTTTTCGAGATCAATCCAGAATCCCATCCGCTTCGTGAGCCGCTCCCACTCATCCTGGAACTTCCAGACCGACTTCCGGCATAAAGCATTAAACCGCTCGATGCTTGCCTGCGGGTCATTCGGAATGATGTTCTCGATCTCCGGCTTTCCGGAAACACCTAACTCTTTCTCAACCTGAAGCTCTACCGGCAAACCATGGGTATCCCATCCTGCTTTACGATCTACCCGATAGCCTCGCATCGTTTTGTATCGGGGAATTGCGTCCTTAAAGGTCCGGCCAAGTACATGGTGGATGCCTGGCTTGCCATTGGCTGTCGGTGGTCCCTCATAGAAGACGTA
>CAZOUL010000044.1:0-6383 GCA_964583025.1 uncultured Candidatus Saccharibacteria bacterium | reverse complement strand
AAACAAGTATTGAGCGAGCCAACGAGCGGCAGGTGACGCTCTTTCGAGAGGCGCTTCCCGATATCCAGATCATCAATGTCAATCAAGCGGCGATCAATGAGGAACTACTGGTTCTGCGACGCCAGCTTCTCATTATTGACAGCGTCCTCATCCTCCTTGCTGGTATTTTGAGCTACCTCCTTGCCGGCCAGACACTTGAGCCAATCCGGCGGATGGTCGAACAGCAGCAGGCCTTTGCGACGAACGCTTCACACGAGCTAAAAACGCCGCTGGCCGTGATGCGGGCAGACCTAGATGTCACCCTCAAAAAGCCGCGTCCAGCCAGTGAGTACCGCCAAACGTTGAGACGACTCAGTACTGAGGTCGAACGCCTGTCTGCACTCGCAGCAAACCTACTTCTGATTGCAGGGGCAAAGGAGGGGCTCGGGCATGGGGTCGCGGTTGTGGCGCTCGATCGGGTCGCTGCGCAATCAGCGCAAGCATTCCGCCCGAGTGCAGACGAGAAAAAACTTGTGATTACAGAGACACTGGAGCCAGTTCGTATCTTGGCAGATCAATTTCAAATGCGACAGTTGGCTGATATCCTCATCGATAATGCCGTCAAGTATACCCCGAAGGGAGGAATCATCACTGTCGTAACGGTTCTCCGGGCCAGTGAGGTGGAGCTGAGCGTATCCGATACAGGAAGGGGAATTCCGCGAAACGCGCAGCAACGCATATTTGAACGATTCTTTCGAGCAGTGCGCCCGGCACCGAATATTCCTGGCGCTGGGCTGGGTCTGGCAATTGCAAAGGCAATCGTGGAATCGCATCATGGCACACTGAAGTATGAGCCGAATCGGCCAAAAGGGAGTCGGTTCATTGCCCGGTTTCCAAAAACACCGGAAGGATCATGACCACTCGCCAGTCAATAACTCCACGTCTTCGCCCGCCTTGGTGGCGCAATCTGCTTATGGTGGTCGCTGTTCTGACCCTGCTTCTTCCTATCGATGCTCTTCCTGATCTGGCGCCAGTGATTGGTTGGCTTGACGATCTGGTGGCGGGACTCTATCTAGTCAGCGAGCTTATCACTCGACTTCGCCGCCGTTCCTAGTCTCTCATCGTTTTCTCATCATTGAGTGGTAGGCTTGAGATGCTCGCAGCCGGATCCCCGTCACGGCTGGAGCCAGAACCCCGGTGCCGCACCCTCCTGGCGCCGGGGTTGTTCGTTAGGAGTACTCAGGCCAGTCTTCGACGAGCGCCTGGAGTGTCGGGGAAAGATTGTGCATGGTGAGTAACTCGTCGCGACTTACGTAGCGGGCAGCGTCAGCTTCGCTCGCCGGTTGCGGCTGGGGCGTTGCGCTGTCGGCCACAACTCCCCTGTGCCAGTGGAAGCGGTAGGTTGTACCATCGCGTTCAAACGATGTGGCGCCCATCGTGTCGGTAATTTCTACATCAACACCGAGTTCCTCGTACATTTGCCGAGCGGCCGCAACTTCGTAAGGCTCATCGGAATCATCCACCCTCCCTCCGGGGATTTCCCATTCGTCACGACCAGCTCGATGCAAGAGGAGAAGGCGACCAGCCTGATCAAAGATCAGGCACCCAGCGAGATTAACGATGTCTGTCCTGCTCATACATTGATCGTACCACTGGAGAAGGCAGTGGCAAGTTAGCCGGTGAGATCGGTGTAGTGTCCCTCGGCCAGTTCGGTCCAGCCGAGCGCCAGTTTCCGCGATGGCCGTTCGCTCTGCAGTTCTTGTAGCTCGGCAAGGATGCGCTGGGCTTTTTCAGTGACCTCCTCCGGACTTTCGTTTGGGGTCGACTCGTAAACGATTTGATAGCGGGCATAGTTGATTTGGTTATTTTCGAGATTTCCTAAGTACTGTTGGGTCATCGCGATGAATTGCTCTCGGTGGCGGAGCAGGTACTGGCGCACCGCAAGGTACTCCTGGGCTTCGGCAAGTAATCGCGGCAGGGTATTTCGGGTGATATCCCAAGCGACGAGGTCGGCGTTTCGCGTGGATTCCTTAAGTGGTTGAACGTCTTGGCGCGACGGGGTGAGTTCGAGATGGACGCCAGATCGGAGATTCTCTTCGTCGTCGTTCAGGGTTTTGCCGCGTTCTGCCAGCCAGATTCTTCGAGCAGTTTCATTGAATGAGAGGCGCTCGGTGACTTTGAATGTTTTTACGAGCGGTGAAGCTTCTGGGGTCTCAGCGAAGAGGTGCTCGGCAGCGATGAGTGCGGCGTTTCGTAGCTCTGGATCGGCAATGGATCGAGCGTGACGTTCAAATTGCTCTCGCTCGATACGTTCATTCTCTTCGGATTTGGTGCCGTGGGGTAGATCTCCTTGATCGCCGATCTCGCCCCCATCGTGGATAGCCGCCATTCCCTTCACGAGCCGGCGATCTACTTCCAGGGGCTGCCAACCAACCTCCTCGCGAAGGGTGGTCTCGTCACGGAGAAACCGGTTGAGCCGCTTGATAGTGCCTCGGATATGGCATGATACGGTGCCGTCGTAGGGAAAGAACGCACCTTCTTCTGTGACATGCTTGTAGCGCAGTACCTGGCTCGCTTCTTCGGAGTACACCCATGAGCGGGCAACCTCTCTCAGCTTGGAGAGCTTACGGGCTGCAGGAGGTTGGTCATTATGCGATTGAGCGGGTGCTGTTTCTTTGGTGCTCGGCGCGTGCCAGTGCGCGTAAGCTTCGAGCTCTGGCGATGATTCCGGGGTTCCCTTCATGCCTGAGACCATAGCACGTGTATCAGGTAGCGTTTTCCACAGTTTCGTCGGTCTTAGAATGCCGGACAGGCAACATTGATACAGCTGGCAATCCGGAAAGTGACGTAAAGAAGGAAGAGAAGGATTGCGGCGGCCGCTGAACGCCGACGCAGCGGTTTGTGCTCTCGGAATGAACCGATCAGGAACAGAAAAGCAAAGAGCAGTGCCGGCAGGTCAATCAGCAAGATGTTCGTTTCCACCACAAACCCGGAAATTGTGGCGCCGATGCCCAAAACCAGAAGCAAATTTAAGATCGTACTACCAAAAAGATTGCCAATCGCCAGCGCTGAAGACTTGTTTTTTACAGCAACGACTGACGTTGTCAGTTCGGGGAGACTGGTACCTAGGCCAACCACAAGAATGCCGATCACAGATTGGGGTATTCCTAGCTGAGTCGAGAGATGAACCGAGTGACTGACGGTAAGCTCGGCAGAGTAGCCAAGAATGAGAAGGCCGCCCAGAACCGACAGGGCATCCCAGACTGGATAAAACCTGCTCGAGTGTTTGAGCTTTGAAAACATCGATTCTTCACTTAGCACGGAGAAAAGGTAGGTTGCATAAACAAGAATCAGGATCAGTCCCTCAATTTGAGAGATTGATTGGTCGAGGGAGATGAGGGTTAGTAGGAGAAGGGAGACGACGATCATCGTTCCTTCCCGACGTTTCTCGTCCGCTCGGAGGATGAGTGATCCGACGAGTCCGACGATGCCAATGATGAGCACGGCTGCGAAGGAAGAGCCGATCACATTGCCTAATCCGATCCCAGACGTTTCTAGACCTTGGATTCGCTCGAGAGAAGATGAGACAATCACAAAAATTTCTGGGAGATTGGTGCCTGTTGCAAGAATTGTTAAGCCGAGGAACAGTTCTGAAATCCTAAAGTGCTCGGCGATGTTTTTTGCTCCCCGCACCACCAGTTCAGAGCCAATCCAGAGACCGAACAGGCCAAGTATGATCAGCGCATAGATCACGCAACCCTCCCGTGGCATTTCATTGTACCGACCAGGCTAGTCTGGTACAATCGCCCGACTAACTCGGGGAGCGAGTAGGCCGCCTTAGCTCAGCGGTAGAGCAACTGTTTTGTAAACAGTAGGTCGTCGGTTCGAATCCGACAGGCGGCTCCAATATAAGCGTTTGCTGGGGTACCCAAGTGGACAACGGGGGCAGACTGTAAATCTGCTGGCCACCGGCCTACGTAGGTTCGAATCCTACCCCCAGCACCAGCCGACATAGCTCAGTGGTAGAGCGCTTCCATGGTAAGGAAGAGGTCCCGGGTTCAAGTCCCGGTGTCGGCTCCACGAAGAACCGAGGAAAGGAATTGCGATGGCAAAAGGGAAGCGACAGAAGTTTCTGCTCACATGCGCAGAGTGCAAGCGGCGAAATTACGTGACCGAGAAAAACGTCGTCAATACGACCGATAAGCTTGAACTTGAAAAGTTTTGCAGCTGGTGCAAGAAGCACACCACTCACCGGGAAGCCAAGCTTCCAAATCCAAAGCCCCGTTAACTCATTTTTGGCAGTTGACGGCAATCTCAGTGGCTCGTACCGTAGGGTCAGCGCTAGTTCTTTGCCGGGGAGCTTAGTTAAGTGGTATAACGGCGGTCTCCAAAACCGCAGTCGGGGGTTCGATTCCCTCAGCTCCTGCCAGAGATCACATGGTACTTTTTTCTGGTCTGGCAAGAAAGGAGAGGTCCATGGAATCACAGAGCTCGGTTACGCTATCACTACAGCAGAAGGAATGGCTCACGGCCGAAGAGGCAAGTCAGTTGTCGGGACGCTCGCAGATCGCTATGCGGGCCCTGATTCAGGCAACGCTCGAGGACGACGAAAAGAAGCATCTCATCAAAGCGCGTAGCGACGAGGCAGCGGGTGCGCCCTTCTCGTTCTATCTCCATCGGTCACTCATTGATGAGGGCACTGACTCCCAAGTCGCTTCAGCCAATACACTCTCCGATCTCCACCAAGAACCAGCAGAGGCTCAATTGGTTACAGCCGAAGAAGCTGCACCCACTCTCTCCGGTGCGTCTCGTGAAGAGGTGGCAGACCTCAAGCAAGAAATCGAGCGCCTCCAACACAGTCTCGAACACCAAGCAGTCCAACTTCATGAACTCAAACAGTCGGTTGCCAGTCAGCAGCCAGTCAGCAGCCAGTCATTTGAGCAAGATTGGCTGAGTGAGGATAAGGCAACTGGAGGCAACCAGACATCTCCCGAAGAATCTCACGTTTCGTCTCAGCCTGAGTCGGCCGAAGGCTCGATGACCTATCTCTGGGTAGCTCTTGCTATCGTCACGATTTTTGCACTTGGCGCAGCGTACGTTGTGCTTGATCGGCTCGGTCGGCTCCCAGAGGTACTCCAACTGTTCTAGCGACGACACTCGTAACGTTCGCGCATTGTATACTTGACAGGTCGGTCAGGATACGTTATGCTGTCCTAATTTCAAGTTTTCATGAGGAGGGGCAGATGACCAAACGAATTTCCGACCACGCAAACCCAGCGACTCAGACGGAATTTGAGAAGCGTGAAGCTCAAATCTATCAGTCTACGAACGTTAAAGAGCTACGTAGCGCTTATCGGGAATTCCTCAGGCCACTTCGATCTCAAGGCAATCTGGTTGATATGCTTGCTTTGGCCGGTCCGGCTCAGCTTGTTTCCTTGACGCTGCGGGGATACGAGATGCCTGATGCTCGCACGCGGTACGAGTCAGGGCAGGTACTCCTCGCCCTCGACGAGGTGCTTAATTCAATCAACGTTCGTGAATCAATTACAGAGCAGTATTGGCTGATGATGGCTCAGCAGCGTGAAGTCCTGCTTGATCAGATCGAGGCTGATATCGAGGCCTTGGTTGATTCGGCAATGCCAGAGGAGGAAACCAAGAAGCGCGAGCAAGTGCTCTACAAGCTTCACAAGCTCGTCTATCAGCGAACCGAGCAAGCGATCAGGAAATTGGTTGGGGTAGAGCAGGGAAGCGCCAGCTTTGCGTCTTAGGAATGAGTAGGAGCTTCTTATGACCCGCCTGGAACAACTGACGCAGACCGCAACCTATACCTGGATGAAGAAACTTATCCCGATTGCCCTCTTTCACTTCCTGGTTGCCCTGCCAACCTAATCACACTGACTCTTGTCCTATGGCGCTTGGCAAGTCCGCCAGGCGCTGGCATGATACGAGCAATGACTTGGATTCGTCTCGCATTCGTCGTCGTCTCCTGTGCGCTTGTGACAGCATCGTACCTCACGATAGCGACGCTTGGCGGCTCGGTTCCTCCATGCAGCATTGGGAGCTGCGAGACGGTGTTGACGAGTGAATACAGTGCGGTTGGAGGTATGTCTCTGGCCAGCATCGGCGTTATTTTCGATCTCGTCTTTCTCGTTGCGCTTGCGGTACTTCTTCTTCGCCCGTCTTTGCTATGGTGGCGCGCTGCAGCTTTGCTTGCGTTCGGTGGAGCAGTTGCTTCGTTCGGACTCTTCAGCATCCAAGCACTGATTTTACAGGCCTACTGTATCTACTGCTCCGTGCATGCGCTGCTTCTCTTGGTTGCGGCAGGCTGCCTCTTCTTTGGTTTTCGATACCAGCAAGTCAAGCAAGCAACACTCGAGGAGTAATTCATGGACGGAACAAAGTGG
>CAZOUL010000043.1:0-6406 GCA_964583025.1 uncultured Candidatus Saccharibacteria bacterium | reverse complement strand
CCGGCAACGATATCAGCCTCGCCTCTCACGATAGGAGTAATGAGCGAGTTGAGATTCCCAGGATCGTGTTGTCCGTCGGCGTCCATGGTCACGACGAGGTCAGCGTCCAGGAGGCGGGCTGCCGCAAAGCCAGTGATTTTGGCCACGCCCACCCCGCCATTCAGCGGGTGGCGGAGAACGGTGGCGCCGGCGCGAGCTGCGAGAGCGCCCGTAGCATCCGTCGAACCGTCATCAACCACGAGCGTTTCAATGGCGGAGATTCCAGCGAGCACATCAGGAACGGCGGCGACTACCGCTTCGATCACTGAAGCTTCATTGTACGCCGGGATGAGAACGACAAGTTTCATGGGGTCATGTTGGCTGAAGACTGCAGGCGGGTCAGTTCTGCCGCTAGGACTACATTAGCAAGGAGGCTCACGACCGTCATTGGCCCGACCCCACCTGGAACGGGCGTGGCGAGGCGAGCCTTTGCTTTTGCTGCTTCAGTAATATCGCCTTGGAGCTGGTCATCGACTTTAGAAAGGCCGACGTCGATGACTACGGTCGACTCGTCGATCATGTCCGGGGTAATGAGGCCCGCTTGACCCACGGCACTCACAACGATATCGGCGCCACGGGTGACAGCGCGAAGATCCGGAGTTTTTGAGTCGGCAATCTGGAGTATGGCTCCTCGCGAGCGGAGCATGTGGGCAAGTGATCTCCCAACAAGTCGGCCGTGTCCGACCAAGCCGACAGTCGCGCCTTCGAGCGGGATCCGGTACGCAGCGAGTAGTCGGAGTATCCCTTGCGGCGTCGCCGGGACCATGAGCTCGCGACCCGCCTCGAGCGCCGCTTGGTTGGTGGCCGTGAGGCCATCGACGTCTTTCCTTGGGTCAATCTCATCGATGATCGCCTGGTCGTCGATCGTCTCAGGAACAGGAAGTTGGAGGATGATGCCATGGATCGACGGATCGGCATTGAGCTGGTGGACCGTGTCGGTGAGCGCTCGGGCGAGGGCGTCTGACTGCACCCCTGTATCAAAGCGAATGACGTGCACGTCAATGCCAAGGGGTACGGCGGCCCGCTGCTTGGCAGTGACGTAGATCGTGGTCGTTGGATCATTGCCCACTTGAAGGATGGCGAGTGTGGGTGTGATGCCAGCTGCTTTGAGGTCGTTGATACGGCGAGTCAGTTCCTGAGTGATCTCGTGAGCAACCGCTCGCCCGTCGATGAATTCCATACTAGCATCCCGGAGTCATGTCAGTGGTTACGCAATACCTGCCGGCGCATGGTACCTGATAACCGAAGAGAGTGCTACCGCTGGCGGGCTGGTGCGCTGATGAGTGTGTTCGCGGCAAGCGTCCAGTACGCAGAGACGAAACTGTTACCGAAGCCGGCGCCAGCGAGAACCAATCCCCCGCCGCCGGCCAGTGCCAGGGCAGACACAAGGGCGGTGAGGACTGGGGCGTTGATGATTGCAACGACGAACCAGAGCGGAAAGAGGGCGAGGCCGCCAAAGCCGACCAGAACGAGCACGCCAAAGCCGACCAGAATGCTGAGTCCGATCCCGACGATCCAGGCAAGGAGCGCTTGTGGCCAGTGACGGCGAGCGTGTTCACTCGCCCGGATGATGCTTTCGAAAATCAGCCGATCACGGAGAATGAGTTCCCGAATCGAAAGTTCAGCAATGAGACTCACGACCAGCAGATAGGCGAGCCACAGCAAGATGAGTGCCAGGCCCGTAGCGAGAGCCAGGAGGCTGAGGTCGAGCACGGTCAGGACGCTGACAAGTATGAAGCCAAGAATTGCCGGCAGGAAGGCAAGGCCGGCAAGGGCGAGATATAGGCCGATGAGGCGGAGGAGGTCGCGCTGTCCGGCCGCGACGAGTGAGCGGAACGTCGGCCGTTTCTTCGTCGCAAACGCGTGAACGCCCCGAATCAAGGCGGCCCGCGACACAAGACCCAAGTAGGTGACGAGGAGGCCAATCAAGAGGATCAGCGCAAGTAGTTCGGGCATCTGGGGCGACCCGCTGGGCGACTGGGCCAAGACCTGGTCAACAAGGCTGAGTCGGGCCTCGTATAGTGCGGCGGGGAGAAGTTCTTGCAGTCGAGGTTCACTCTGGACAGTTTCGGTTGCCGTTGAGCCGAGGCTGAGCGGCGAGAGCACCATGCCGCCTCCAAGGATTCCAAAAACCCAGAGGAATCGGTGCCTCCAGAGGATCGCCCAGGCGGTGGCGAAGAGGTAGGAGATGTCCATGGTCCGCGCTTAGCCTGGGTTTTGCCCAGGCGGTGGAAACGCTCGGGCGAGTGCCTGGACATCGCGACGAATCCGAGTCTGCCCGACCTCATCTTTCACGTCTGCTACGACGGCGTCGATCCACTTGGTGATTTGCCGCACCTCTTTCTCGGCCATACCTCGGGTTGTCAGCGCCGGGGTGCCGAGGCGCAGTCCGGACGGGTTGGTCGGTTTGGCAGGATCGTCCGGAATCACGTTCATGTTGGCGATGATCCCGGCCCGTTCAAGTGCTTCCTGGACCGGCCGCCCATGGGCGTTTTTGCTTCGTAAATCGACGAGCACCATATGGTTTTCTGTACCGCCGAAGACGAGGCGGAACCCGGCGGCTTCGAGCGTCCGGGCAAGCGTCTGGGCATTCTTGAGCGTTTGGCGGGCGTACGCTTGGAACGGCGCCCCTTGTGCTTCCTCAAGGGCAACCGCGAGGGCGGCAATTTGGTTTTGGTGCGGTCCGCCCTGGAGACCTGGAAATACAGATTTGTCAATTCGGGCTGCATGCGCCGCTTTGCAGAGGATCAGGCCACCCCGCGGACCCCGGAGGGTTTTATGGGTAGTGGTCATGACCACATCCATCACCGGGACGGGATTGTTCATGACGCCGGCGGCGACGAGTCCGCTGACGTGGGACATGTCGGCCATTGCGAGGGCCCCGACTGATTCGGCAATCGCCTTGACCTGCTCGTAGTCAATATCGCGGGTGTAGGAGGAATAGCCAACGAGGATAAGTTTCGGCTTGTGCTCGGCGGCCAGCGCCGCCATCGACTCGTAATCGATCTGGCCGGTCTCGGTTGTTTTGTACCGGATAAAGTTGTAGAGCTTGGCCGGGAGGGTAACCGGATGGCCGTGGGTGAGGTGGCCGCCGTGGGAGAGATCCATGCCAAGGACGGTGTCGCCCGACTCAAGGAGTGCCGCGTAAATCGCTAAATTGGCTGGTGCGCCGGAAAGCGGTTGGACATTGGCATGTTCGGCGCCAAAAACGGATCGAGCCAAATCAATTGCCCGCTGCTCGATCTGGTCGATGATCCGGTTGCCGGCGTAGTAGCGTTTGCCAGGGTAACCCTCGGCATACTTGTTCACCAGGACCGAGCCGAGCGCAGACCGGACTGCCGGCGAGACGTGGTTCTCGCTGGCAATGAGGCAAACCTCATCAGACTGGCGCTCTGTTTCTTCAGCAATAAGTTCGGTGATCGTTGACATAGTCGTTGGTGGCATCGTGTATTCCTTTCGGAAAAGGCGGATGTGGTTTTCCCTGTATGCCAACGTCAGATCATACCAATGCTCCTGCTGCCGATCATAGACAGCGCTTGCCGGTTCGACAAGGAGAGGTCTAGAACTTAAGCAGGCGTGAGGCAATCTCCGATGCTTGCTCGCCCTGGGTGGTTCTCTCTGGCAAATGCTGGGCGAGTCGGGCGCGGACCTCCGCCGACTCGACGTTCTTGAGATAGATCGTACGGGTTGGCAACCAACGACCGGTCGTTTCGAGGTAGAGGTGGGGCTGGCTGGTGCTTTCAATCAGCCAGAACGACTTCAGCTCTGACCAGGCATAGGCACGCTCGCCAACCTGGATACCATCACTACTAATTGCGTAACGGAGGGTCTTCGGTCGGATCCACGCCTGCTGGATGAAGACCAATGTGCCGGCCGCGACCACCGCCATCGCCGAGTAGTCACGCATCTGGTAGAAAATGCCCACCAGCGAGAAGGCGACAAAAAGAACTGCTGTGGTCCAGAGCCAGGATTTTTCGTAGTAGGCGAACTCCGGCGCCTCCCACGCAATCCATTCGGTTGCTGCTGACTCCGACAGCTCGTCAACCCGGCGTTGCTGTGTTTTTTTCTTGGGTGCTGCCATCAATTCCAGTATATCAGTCAAATCTCGACACGGCCGTGCGGATCAAGTAGGATCAGGCGTTCCTGCTCGGTTTACTGGGGAAGAGCCGGTGAGTAGGATAGAAGTATGGTGAGGTGGCCGAGTGGTTGAAGGCGGCGGTCTTGAAAACCGCTAGGCGCGCAAGCGTCTCGTGGGTTCGAATCCCACCCTCACCGCCACTGCAGTACTTCCCTCGTAGCCAAGACGCTAGTTTTGCCCTAAGGTGTGGGAAGTAGAAGGGACAAGAAAGGAAGATATGGCAAATTCTGCACTCGCCCAGCCCAAGAACGTCAGCCCTGAGCTGGCAGCGGTCGTTGGCGAAGGGCCGATGCCCCGGACCGAGGTGACCAAGAAGCTTTGGGCCTATATCAAGGAGAATAATCTCCAGGATCCGAACAACAAGCAGATGATCAATCCAGACGAGAAACTCGCTGCTGTGTTTGGCAGCGATGAGCCGGTCCACATGATGCAGATGACCAAGCTCGTCTCCGCCCACATCTCCTAACAATTCCTGGACTGTACCACCAATCGCCGTCCGCGCTGCCCGGGCAGTGGCGTTTCGGCGTGGGGAAGGGTGGCCGAGTGGCTTAAGGCGCGGCCCTGGAAAGGCCGTTGGGGCGCAAGCTCCTCGCGGGTTCGAATCCCGCCCCTTCCGCCACCCAACGTCGCTCATGCTTATGAGCTATGCTGGGTGGCTAGGAACGTCACATAGAGCCGGCGGGATGAGGAGCTTATCTTCCGAAGCCCCGCCATCGGGTGGAATTGGGCGAGGTAATCCCTGCCCTTCTACTGCCAGAGCATGTCAAGGAGGATGCACAATGGCTCATACGATTCTGGTGACCGGGTGCGCCGGGTTTATTGGAAGTAACTTTACCCGCCAGTACGCAGCCACGTATCCGGAGGCAACCATCGTTGGTCTCGATGATTTCTCCACCGGCCGGCGGGAAGCGCTCGATCCGGCAATCACTTTCCATGAAGGCTCAATTCTTGACCAGGCCCTGCTGGAAGAGGTCTTTGTCGTCCACCGGCCCGACTACGTTTTCCACTTCGCCGCCTTGCCGCGGGTGTCCTACTCTGTCGAGGAGCCGGTGACAACGAGCGAGGTCAACATCCTGGGTACGGTCACCTTGCTCGATGCGGCCAGGAAACACGGTGCCAAAAGGTTCGTCTACTCCTCAAGTTCGTCCGTCTACGGCGGCGCGAAGCACCTCCCGACCAAGGAATCCGAAAACCACCCGGAACCAAAATCGCCCTACGCGATGCAGAAGTACGCCGGCGAACCGTTCGCGAAGATTTTCAGTAGTCTCTATGGACTCGACACGGTTTGCCTGCGCTACTTCAACGTCTTCGGTCCCGGCCAGTACGGCGATTCTCCCTATTCTACGGTTATTTCGGCGTGGCTCGAGGCGCTCTACTTCCCTGAGAGCAAGCAGGCCTTCATTGAGGGGGACGGCGAGCAATCGCGGGATTTCTGCTACGTGGACAACGTCGTGGCGGCCAACATCCAAGCTGCCCATGCTCCACGGCAGTTTGCCGGCGAGACCTTCAATATTGCCCACGGGGAGCGGACCACCGTCAACGAGGTCCGGGCGTTGATCCAGGAGCTGACCCGTCGGACCCTCGAACTTGAGCAGCGGCCGCCTAGAGCCGGCGATGTCCGCCACACCCATGCCGATGTCAGTAAGGCCAAGGAGTGGTTTGACTACGAGCCTGCCGTCAAGTTTGCCGAGGGGTTGAAGAGGACCGTCGAATGGTTTGAAGCACGGCGGAGCGGTTCAGCGCTTCGTGAACGAGCTGCCCAGTCGGCATGAGTTCTCATCAACTCAAGCAATTGGGTAAAGCACTGAGTGCTCCTGCCGGGCTGTACGTACTTGGGAACGTTTTCGGTTTCGCCTTGGAGCAGGACCTGTATAAAGTCTACCCGCACTTGGATACGGTGATGCATGCGCTTGGCGGCGCTGCCATCGCTTACTCCGGATGGCTCCTCGTCGAGCGTTACTGGTGGGCGGGGTCAAGTTTTCCCTCGTTTGCTCCAGCTGTTCGACAGCTGTTCCTTATTGGCATTGTCTCGTTGGCGATTATCCTGTGGGAGTTGTACGAGTATGGTCTTCAGGGGCTCGGTATCATTGCTGATCCTATTACCTATACTGATACGGTAGCTGATATGGCTATTGGACTTCTGGGTGGTACGATCGTTTCAGCGTATCTCGTAAGAAGGAGTAGTCGTGCGCGTTGAACAAGCAACCTTCGGAGCCGGCTGTTTCTGGG
>CAZOUL010000042.1:0-6749 GCA_964583025.1 uncultured Candidatus Saccharibacteria bacterium | reverse complement strand
GCCGGTGTTCGATTCGTAGAGTTCAAACTCATGGTTCAAGTAGAGCCGGATTGTCCGCTGGCGCTCAGAAAGATTCTTGACGGCGAAGCGACGGAAGTAGAGGTTGCGTTCGTTGTAGACCGCGTCGGTGATTGCCAGGCGGACTTGCAGCGATTCGTTCGTCGCCACGATGTCGGCAGCAAAGGACTCGTGGTCGGTAGCAATCGTAATGTCCCACCCCGGCTCGTTCGTCCAGGAAAGGACGCCATCAACCCAGACACCAACCCGATGTCTAAGGGTACCGCCCACGTGGTTCTCGAGCCCGACGTACGGAAAGTAGAGATCCCGCAGTTGGGCCGACCGGTCCAGGCAGACAAGAAGCTCCCCGTTGCCGAGGGCGAGCGCTTTAGGCATGGCGCCGAGACTCGTACCAATCGAGCAGGTGCTGCTCGAGCACGGCCCGGGCCTCTTTTCTGGTTGTCGCCGCGTGGAGATCGTCGGCGAGCACGTCGTCGGCGAGCACGTCTCGGACCCAGGTTGCAAAATCATTCTTTTCGGCGTTCACGTGGTGCTCAAACTGTCGCTTGGTCATTGTCGCCAAGGCATCACGTAATTCACGCAGATTGGCAATTTGATAGCCGTCATGAAGCCAAAACACCTGATCGGACGGTGCATTGAGTACGGGTTTGCGTTTGACGAGATCGAGCAGCGTCAAGACCATCTATCCCTCCAATGCCTGAGGTAATTGTACCATGGCTGGCTCTTGAACGGCTTCAGCCCTCGAGACTCGGAGTTCAAGATCGGCCCGGGCATTCATGAACGCGATGTAGGCTTCGTAGGGTGACTCATAGGGATTGAAATACTTGTGGACGTCGCCGTCTGCAAACCACTTGGTACACATGTAGTAGAAGTGGTCGGATGTTTGGAGACGCCGCCAATCAGCGAGGAGGGATTCATCTGCCAACACGCGGATCCTGGGCTCAAGCGCGTAGATCGCCTGCAAAGCGGTGGCTTGCAGCTGGTTCGACCGCCACGCCGAGAGGTCGCGCTCGACGTCCGCCCATGACACAGGCGACTCGCTTGAAAACGTGCCGGCAGGCTGATACCGGTCCAGCGCTTCGCTCGGGGTCGCGAAATCGAGCACTCCGGTCCCGAGTAAGGCGTCAGGGAGCGCTTCTAGGAACGAGAAAATGCCCGTATCTTCCCACTGATGCTCACCAAACGTCTCGTAATCCATGAAGAGGTTGATGAGCTCACTGGACCGAGCTGCCTCACCCGCCCAGCGAGCAAACGTCTGGGACGTCAGAGGGTATCCTGCCCAGCTCCGATCAGAGAAACGGAAGGCAATGTCGTCAGAGAGCTGGTAGTTTTTGAGTAGCACTGGGAGCGATGGCTCGCCGGGGGAGGAGTACACGTGCCCGGGACTGCGCCAACCGAGAATCCGGTCGACGCCCTCGGTGAGCATTCCCCGATATCCAGCGGTAGCCACAGTGCGGGCGATGTCGTCGGAATAGATGAGCTCGGTGTTGCGAAACACCCGGGGCGTCACCCCAAAGAGCCGCTCGATCTTCGCCTGGTGCAACTGGACTTGGGCAAGAAACTCTTCGTTGCTATACAGCGATGCCAGCGAGTGATGGGAGGTCTCGGCCAGTATCTCGACTTGCCCGGTTGCGATGAGCGCCTGGAACTGTTCGATGACATCAGGAGCCCATGCCTCGAGCTGCTCAAGCAGGATGCCGGAGAATGAGTAGCTGAGCCTGAGCGCCGAATGCTCGGCGAGCAGTTTCAAGAACAACGAATTGGCCGGTCGATAGCATTTTGCTGCAACCTTTTCGAGCACCTGTCGGTTATGAAGCGAAGATGTGCCCTGGTCGTTGAAATAGTCGTGATCTTCACCGATGTCTTGTACACGGTATCGCTTCACCCGGTACGGCTGATGAACCTGGAAATACCAGCAGATGGAGCTCATGATGCCGCCATCATCTGTCGCGCACCCAGAAGCGACTGGTAGATCTCGACACACCTGGCCGCCGCGGTCGACCATCGCTGCCCCTTGGCATCCCGTCGGCCTGCAGCCAAGAGTTCCCGGCGAAGCGGTCGGTAGCGAAGCGCTGCGACGATTTGGTTGGCCATTTCGTCGGTGTCCCAAAAATCTACTTTCAGCGCATTTGGCACGACTTCGCTCACGCCTGACTGCTTGGAAAGAAGCACCGGCACACCGGCGCGAAGCGCCTCGAGCGGCGCAATGCCGAATGGCTCCGACACCGAAGGCATAACGAAGAGATCGGCCGAGCGATAGAGAGCTGCCAGCTCCGGGCCCCGGACAAAACCAGGGAAAAACACATGGGAGCCCAGACCAAGCGCAGCCGCTTTCTGCATCATTGCCGGCAAGAGATCGCCACTTCCGGCCATCACGAACCGGGCCTGGGGCTCGTAGCGAAGGACCTTCGCGGCAGCCTCGAGGAAGTAGTCCGGCCCCTTCTGTAAGGTAATCCGGCCGAGAAATAAAATTATCTTGCACCCTTGGCGCTTGAGCGCCACGAGTGGTACGGGGCCGGTCGAGCGCGGCACTGGCCCCACCCCGTTATGCACGACCGAGATCCGCTCGGGGGAAAGATCGTAGTGGTGGATGAGCACCTGTTTGGTGTATTCACTCACCGCAATGACGTGGTCGGCCCCATGGACTCCCTGGCGTTCAAGTTCTAGAACTTGTTCATTCATTCCCTGGCCGCCCGTGCGATCGAACTCAGTTGCATGAACGTGGGCCACGAGCGGCCGGCCACTCTGAGCCTTGGCCTCCAGACCAGCACCGAAAGACAGCCAGTCATGCATATGGATGACATCGTGCGCTGATTCCCGGGCGATACGGCCGGATTCTTGGGCGTAGCGACGGACTTCCTCTAGGAGATTCTGGCCATAGAGCGAGCCGCCAGCAGCCGTCAGCGCCTCTTGGTACGACCGCGCAGTCATGTAGCCGTCGATCAGCGCGGGAAACGGCCGAACATCCAGCGTGCCGCCACCCACATATCGAAACAACAGATCAGAAGAATCGCTCTCCTGGGGCCTTGGGAGGACAAACGTGACGCCCACCTGACACCGAGTAAGGGCGGTCGACAAACCGTAACACGCCGTACCCAATCCACCACTGTTGTGCGGGGGAAACTCCCACCCGTACATGAGCACCCGCAGCGCTCCCTCCTTTCCCTATCGTTCTGGAGCCATTGTCTCCTATTTCATCCTGCAAGACGGAAACGTTTGTGGAAAACTACGCGCGAGAAGCCGCAGCCACAAATTGATTGACGTCGGCCTCGAGCAATGAAAGGCCGGTCTGCCAAAACTCCGGGGCATGAATCGCAGCACCGACCCGTTCCGTCACAGCCCGAGGAGGCACCGACCCACCCAGAGAGAGTGCCTCCAGATACCGGGGGACAAAATCTTCTGGCTGCTCGCGGTACTTGGCAAAGAATGAGAGCGCCAAGAGATTCCCGAAGGCGTACGTAAAGACGTAGAAGTTGTATTTGTAGAAGTGGAGGACATGGGTCCAGTGGATCGCATGGTTGTCGGTCAACGTTAATCCTCTACCAAACATTGCCTGAAGCTGATTCTGGTAGGAACGATTGAATTCATCCACCGAGAGTGGTCCGGAATCTGCCCGTCGTGCATACATTGCCTGTTCGAACCGAAAGAATGCCACCTGCCGGTAAATTGAGGAGAACGCCCGTTGCAACTTAAGCGCCCGAAGGTTCTGAAGCTCTGTGCCGGACATCTGCTTGGCCAACTCATCAAACACAAGTTGTTCAGCAAAAATACTGGCAATTTCTGCTGTTGCCGTCGACGGCTGGTAGTTGACGTAGGATTGGTTACGGCTCATGAGACCGTGAATGCCATGGCCAAGCTCGTGCGCAAGGGTAAGGACATCGCTGAGTTCGCCGGAAAAATTCAAGTGGACGTAGGGGTGATCGGCAGGGGAGAGGTAGCTACAGTACGCGCCACCGATTTTCCCTGGACGCATCTCGGCGTCGATCCACCCACCAGCAAAAAACCGGTCGGCCGCATCCCGAAACTCAGGGCTAAAGCGCGCAAACGAACGGAGAACGACGTCGCGTGCCTCCTCCCAGGTATAGGTGCGGTGCAAGGAGGGGTTGAGCACTGAGTACCGATCCCACTCGTGCAAGGTAGTCGAGAGTGCCTGCGCTTTGGCCCGATAAAACTGTTCGGGAATACTAAACGAAGCCTCAACCGCTGCGAGCATCGATGTGACGGTCTCGGCAGAAACGTCGTAGGCGAGAAACGTTGGCTGTTCGGGATACTTATACCCCCTAAGCTCAGCCGCAATGATCCGATCTTGAAGAATCGTGTTCAAAGTAAAGGCGTAGAGATCGCTTTCCTTGGCAAGGCCAGTAGCAAGCGCTTGGTAGGCGGCCTGGCGCGTACTTCGCTCTGGGTTCTCCATCAGGGCGAGGAGCTCGTGCTTCGTCCGGACGGATCCGTCAACCACCCCGGTGACTCTGGAGTCTATCGTATCGAACAGGTGCTCGAGCGCTTGCCGACCAGTTTCTGCTTTCCGCTGAAGAAGCTGCTCCTCAGCAAGTGACAACGTAAACGGACGCTGCGCCCGCTCCTGAGACAGATAGTAGCGGTAGCGAGTAAGTAGTGGATCATCGAGCAATGGATCGGCAATCGTGTCATCGAGCCGCCGCCACGCGAGGTCGAACCAAGCGAGGTCGGCTGACACCGAAGCCACAGCCGCCTTGATCCGGCCGTACAGACGATGAACCTCCGGTGATTGGCTATCCTGCGTATGGATAAGATACCCGTAGCTCCCAACCCGACTGAGGCGAGCTGCAACCTCCTCATAGGCAGTGAGCGCTGCGGCCAGCTGGGCGGCAGTCGGCTCCGCCTCAAGGTTGGACCGATGCGCCTGTTCGAACGACTGGACGGCATCCGCAATCGATTTGAGCTCGCGCTCCACTGCAACGTCGCTCTCAAATATGTCTTCGAGATGCCATCGCACACCGGCGGCGGGCTTGCGAGGAGTTTTCGTCATACGCTAACCTTATCGCAAGGATGAGCACGAGCCCAGTACCACAACACGTGGGGATCATTCTCGACGGCAACCGCCGCTGGGCGAAGAAGCGTGGCCTGGCAATTGCCTTGGGGCATGAGCGCGGGGTGGAAAACATTGAACGGGTTGGCGAGGCCGGCATCAAACGTGGGGTCCGCTTCCTCACCGTGTATGCGTTTTCGACAGAAAACTGGCAACGCACCGGTGAGGTCCCGCACCTCATGGCAATCTTTGAACGGTTTGCCCGAGAGAAGAAACAATGGGCACTCCAACATAAGGTCCGCGTCCGGACGATGGGGCAGTTCGACCGGCTGCCAGCGAGCCTGCAAGAAGCGCTCAGCGAGCTTATGGAAGCAACGAAAGATTTTCGCGATCTCACGTTTTCGATCTGCCTCTCCTATGGTGGCCGGAACGAAATCATTCGCGCCGTCCACCGGCTCGCCGATCAGGGCATTGCCGGCAACAAGGTGACGGAAGTAGCCCTGGCCGGTGTCCTCGACAGCGCTGACATTCCCGACCCAGATCTCATTATCCGCACTGCGGGCGAGCAGCGACTTTCCAACTTCCTGACCTGGCAGTCGGCCTATGCCGAGCTCTACTTCACTGGCACGTTCTGGCCTGATTTTGACGAGGCTGAACTCGACGCGGCCCTTGAGTGGTACGCGAACCGCGAACGTCGCTACGGCAAGTGAGCTCCCAACGATTTTCGCCTCCTGGCAAGCCTCCAGCCAGCCTGCTACGCTCAACACATGGTGACAGCAACGACATCGCGCACAAAGAAACGGTCGAAGGTTTCAAGTAAGCTCCTCGAGGGACTCAACCCCGAGCAGCAAGCGGCGGTCACGCACGGCGAGGGGCCGCTCCTCGTGGTAGCTGGCGCCGGTACCGGTAAGACGAAAACCCTGACGCACCGGATTGCCTGGCTCATCGAGCAAGAGCTGGCCAAGCCGAACGAGATCCTGGCGCTCACGTTTACCGAGAAAGCCGCTGGCGAGATGGAAACCCGGGTCGACCAGCTCTTACCGTACGGCTACACCGATACGGTCATTGCCACCTTCCACGCCTTCGGCGACCAACTGCTTCGCGAACACGCCCTCGACCTTGGCCTGCCTCCGGAGTTCCGGATCCTCGGCACCACCGAGCAGCAACTCTTCCTTGAGGAGCGGTTTGACCAAATCGAGGGGCTGACGGAGCTCCGGCCAGTGGCGAGCCCCAGGAAACACGTCCAGGCGATTCTTTCCACGATTTCCCGGGCGAAGGACGAGCTGGTTACCCCTGAACGTTACCTTGAGGTTGCCGACAAGCTGATCGCTGCTGCCCTAGACGATGACGCACGGCGCGAAGCGGTTCGCCAACGAGACATTGCCCTGGTCTACGCGGCCTACGAAACTTTTAAGGCCGAGCACGGCGTGATCGATTTTGGCGACCAAGTGATGAAGCTGATCGGCTTCTTAAACAACCATCCGAAACGGCTTCAAGCATTGAAGGACCAGTTCAAGTTCGTTCTAGTCGACGAGTTCCAGGATACGAATATTGCCCAGTACACGCTCGTGAAACAACTCCTCGGCAATACCCGGAACCTGACCGTCGTCGGCGACGACGATCAGGCAATCTACAAGTTCCGCGGCGCGGCCGTCTCGAATATTTTAGGGTTTTTAGAAGATTTTCCGCAGGCAACCCAAGTTATTCTCACCGAAAACTACCG
>CAZOUL010000041.1:0-6989 GCA_964583025.1 uncultured Candidatus Saccharibacteria bacterium | reverse complement strand
TACCAGGCGAACACTTTGACAAGGTTGCCGATCACTTGGGTGAGGGAGAGGTCGATGATCGCTGAACTCGGATCGCCGATGATATCCGAGGAAACAACCGGGGCATCGGTCGTGGTGAGCACGTGCTTGAACTGCTTGGACTCTGCGGCGTCCTGAAAGGCTTGGTTGACTTCGTCAACGGTCACCTCGCGCTTGAGGACAGCGGTGATATCGGCGATTGAGCCGACCGGCACCGGTACCCGAAGAGCGACGCCATCGAAGGCGCCTTTGAGCTCAGGAATCGCCTCAGTTGTAGCAACCGCCGCCCCAGTGGTCGTCGGAATGATATTGAGCCCTGCTGCCCGAGCACGACGAAGGTCGCGGTGCGGACCGTCGTGCAAGTTCTGATCGGCGGTGTAGCCGTGGACCGTCGTCATCAAGGCCTTCTCAACGCCGAAGGCATCGTGGAGCACTTGGATCGTCGGGGCAATGCAGTTCGTAGTGCAGGAGGCGTTGTTGATCACTGCTTCGTGGTCGTACTTCGCGTCGTTGACGCCCCGGAGAAATGTCGGTGCTGGGTCGTTGCCTTTGCTTGGTGCCGAAATCACCACCGCTTTGGCGCCGGCCTCAAGATGCTTTGCGGCATCCTCGCCCTTCGTGAACACGCCGGTCGACTCGATCACCACGTCGACCTTGAGCTTCTTCCAAGGAAGCTTGGCCGGATCCTTCTCGCTGAGGACCTGGACCTGGTGCTTGCCAATCGTCATCGAGTGGTCGGTTGCCGTAACCTCCGGCTCATACTGGCCGTAGATCGAGTCATACTTCATGAGGTGGGCGAGCGTCTCGGCATCGACAAGGTCATTCACCGCCACCAGTTCATACATTTTCGACTGCTCCAAGAGCACCTTGGCGGCCGTCCGGCCAATCCGACCAAAACCGTTGATTGCGACACGAATCATAATCCCCTCCGGTGAGTATCTGGCACCTGGTATCTGGTAGTTAGCATTATTTCCTAAGACTCTTTGCAAGTCCAAAGACAAGTTTCCGAACAACAACGGATTGATCAGCGATCAAAGAAAATTGTGTCGCTTCTATCATCCCAGTATCTCTGGCAATAAGTAATTGGTTCTGCAACTCGGTTAACGAGCCTTGGGTAATCGAATAAAAATGAAGTTTTTCTTTCTTGGAACTTCTACTGAAACCTTCAGCGATGTTTGACGTGACTGATACAATGCACCGCCTCATCTGGCTCGCCAGACCAAACTGCTCTTCTTTCGGAAAGACTCTTGTCACTTCGTAGACCTCAAGAGCGAGTCCATGGCCTTGCTGCCAAGCCTCAAGATCTGTGAATGATTCGATCGAGTGCTTGGGAAGTGTGGCCATATACGAACTACTAGGTGCTAGATACTGAAAATTGCGCAGCGATTTTCAAAAAGTCCTTTGCCTTGAGTGATGCGCCACCGACGAGGACGCCATCGATGTCTTGAAACGCGGCGTAATCCTTGGCGTTGGCCCCGGTCACTGAGCCGCCGTAGAGAATCCTGACCTGTTCGGCGATCTCGGCCGGCGCATGGTAGGTGAGTGCTTCGCGGAGCTGACTGATCTGGATGTGTGCGTACTCGGCGCTGGCCGCCTCGCCACTACCGATCGCCCAGACAGGCTCGTAGGCTATGGCAGCACCTGGCAGATCGTCGGGCTCGATCCCCTCGAGCGCCTCGCGGAGCTGGCGGAAGATGTTGCTCGCCGATTCAAGCGCGGTCGGTCGGCCGCGCCGTTTCCGGGCAGCAAGGCGGACGAACTCACCGACACAGAGTACCGGCGTCAGCCCATACGCTAAGGCGCTCTGGAGCTTGGCGTGAATTGTTTCCGAGGTGTCTCGGCCGGAAAGGCGCCGCTCGGAGTGCCCGACAATAACGTAGTCGACGTGCGGGGCAATCATTCCCATCGAGACCGATCCCGATTCAGCGCCAAATTCTCCGGGAAGCGCGTTCTGCGCCCCAAGGGCGACGGGCGCACCGCCGAGTGCGTCCTTTACGGCAAGGAGCCAGGGCATCGGCGGGCACACGGCGAGCTTGGCGGAAAGCTCCAGGTAGGCCGCTTCCTTGCCAATTTCTTTCGCCAAGGCCACCGCCTCCTCGAGGGTGGTGTTCATTTTCCAGTTGCCAATCACCAACCGCTCACGCATCAGACCTCCTGTATCCGCTGCACAATGTTCGAGCGCTTCACGAGCTCGGTGCGCTCGCTGTGCCGAGCCTTGAGCTCAACGGCATCGGTGGCGAGCGTCTTCTCGCTCACCACGATCCGAAATGGCAGACCAATGAGGTCGGCATCGGCAAACTTGGCGCCAGGCGAGAGATCGCGGTCGTCGTAGAGCACCTCAAGCCCAGCCTCCCCCAACTCACCATAGAGCTTTTCGGCTGCGTCCGGTTGGCGAATATCGATCAAGTGGACGGCGAACGGGGCGACCGAGCGGGGCCAGATGATCCCGGCGTCATCGTGGTGGACCTCAGCGATTGATCCCATCACCCGGCTTGGCCCAATCCCGTAGCAGCCCATAATCACCGACTGGCGGACCCCGGATTCATCGGTGTAGGTAAGGTTGAAGGCGTCGGAGAACCTGGTCTTCAAGGGGAAGATGTTCCCCACCTCGATCGCCTTCTGCTCCTCGATCTGGCCCTGGCAGTTTGGGCACGGATCGCCGGCCTTGACCTCGGCGATCTCTCGGTTCTGTGAAAATGAGCAAGCGGTGCAGGTATAGATGAGATCCTCGCCATTTGGCGTAGGCACCTGGAACTCGTGCGAAAACTTACTGAAGGCGCCGCCGCTCGCTTCGGTGAGCACCGCCTCAAGGCCGCAGCGGGTGAAAATCTTCAAATAAGCATCAGTTGCCTTGGCGTAGAAGGCTTCGAAGTCAGCTTCGTCCCGATGGAAACTGTAGAGATCTTTCATCGAGAACTCGCGGCCGCGGAGTAGCCCTGATTTGGCTCGCGGCTCGTTGCGGAACTTGGTTTGGATTTGATAGACCGCCACCGGCAGATCTTTGTAACTCTGGACAAATTTCCCAACAAGCGGTGTCACCACTTCCTCATGGGTTGGCCCTAAGACATATTGACCATTGTTCATGACCCGGGACGGCTCGTTGGCACCTTGGGCGCCAAAGAGAGCGTCGTAGGACTCTAATCGATCCGTCGCTGCCCAGTTCTCTCTCGGAATCAGCGAGGGCATGAGGATTTCCTGGCCGCCGATCGCCTCCATCTCCTCCCGAACAATCTGCTGGACATTCCTGAGCACCCGTAGGCCGAGTGGGAGGTAGCTATAGACCCCGGCCATCAGTTTGTCGACGAAGCCGCCCCGCTCTAAGAGCTGGGCGTTGGTGCTGACCTCGTCTTTGGAGATCTCCTTACGCGTTTTTCCCAGGAGCGTCGACTGCTTCATGGTATGTAGTATCCCGAAAATACCCAGGGGCGACAAGTTGTCTCGTGACCCGCTTTCCGATACCATCGACGTCGCTTTGCACCAGAACAAGGAGGTATGAATTTGTGGAAGACTATCTTCGCCAGATTACCGATGCGCGATATCAGATTGGCGAGACGATTGCCGAGATCGTCCGCTCGGCACTCGTTCACCGGCAGTTCGACTGGCCGAAAATCAAGGTTGCGGCAAGACCGAGCTCGAACACGCGGATCATGGGCGGCGAAACCATAGAAACAATCGAGGCAATCCAAGTAGGGTATGTCAACGCCCCGCTCCCCAAAGAACTCTTTGGCCTCGATCCGGAGAGTTACTGCACAGCCTACGATATGGCCCAATACGTGCTCTTGACCCCATGCGGGCTCTACCAGTGCCCGCCAGTCTCCGTGCGAGACCAAGACTTCGACTATTACACGTACCCATCATGGACCGACCGGGAACAGAATGCTGAAACTTGGTTCAACTTTGGCCAATTGGCCGTCTACGCACTCGGGGAAGTGCAACGCAGGGCCACACTGACCGCAAAATCTTAGAAAGAGAGCGAAACGATTTGAAAGACAAGAAGGTATCAGGGGGGAAGCTGATATCAAGGCCAAACGGCGCCTTGGGCGCCACCTACGTACAGCAGATTGCTGCAAGCTGCCGCGAGGCGCTTCGCAGTATCGCTCAGATCCAGGCATCGTGCTTTCCGTTGCTCGATGTCTGGAGCATGGAAACGGGAGGAATCCTGCGGATTGAGGGGCACCGCAAGTTCCTCGACGATCAGCTACACGATCTGATCCTCACCCGAAAACTCGAGCTCTTCACCTGTCCTCGAAGTTTGAGCCCAGCGCACCCCGACTGGTGCCACCGGAGGCAGGCCGACGACCGGCAATGGATCGACCACTTCACGTGGTTGCTCGATTGCTTCAAGAAATAAAAACGAGGCGGCCATCCGGCCGCCTCTTTTCTTTTGTCTGGAGCAAGCTACCCAAGTTTCTGGATATCAAAATACGTCACGACCACAATGAGGAGAAGCAAGAGCCCGAACCCAATCGTGTGGATCCATCCCTCGACCGTCTGCGACAACGCGCGTTTCCCAGTAAGACCCTCGTATAAGAGGAAGATTGCCCGTCCCCCATCAAGCGCCGGAAATGGCAAGAGGTTAAAAATTGCCACTGCCAGCGAAATAAGCGCGGCGTAACGTAAGACGAACGGCGCACCAAGCGTCAGGGTTTGCTTGAGAAACACGAAGATTCCCACTGGCCCAGACACTGCCTCCACCGAGACACCCTCCGGCCCCAGGCCGAAGAGTTTCAGAAAGAGCGATCCCAGGAAGCTCAAAGTGAGGAGCGTGACATTGGCCATCTCGACGAGAGCAAGCCACGGCGCTTGCCACCACTCAACCTCAGGAACACCTTCGCCAATATCGACGACCGAGACCCCGAGCGGGGACGCAGTTGCTTCGCTTGCGAGCGTCGCCGGCACCGTGAACTCACTGCCATTGCGCCGGATCAGGAAATTGACGGTATCTCCTCGGTGCTCGCTCGTAAATTCAGCGAGCTGTTCGTCAGAGTGAAACTCCGTGCCGTTGCCCGACACGATGAAGTCATTGACGGCAAGGCCGATCTCCTCGGCGACCGATCCCTCGAGCACGGCAGCAACGGCGACCGCATCAACCTTTGGCGCCAGCGGCGCCACCCAAAACCAGACCACGAGCAACAGCCACGCAAGCACAATATTCATCGTCACCCCGGCCAGGATCACGCGGAGGCGTGCCCACGGTGATTTCTGAACGAAGCTACCTGCAGCCTGAGATTCTTCATCTTCGCCCAAGATACTGACGTAGCCGCCGAGCGGGAGGAGATTCAAGCTAAACCGCGTCTCTCCCCGTTTCTTTGAGAATAGCCGGGGCGGGAACCCGAACGCGAACTCCTTGACCCGCATCCCTTCCCGCTTGGCTACCAGAAAATGGCCGAGTTCGTGCAAGAAAATGATCAAGCCGAAAATCAGGATAAAGAGAACGATGGAGATGACGATAACCATAAGACCTCGGCGCTTCTTCGCTTAGACGGTGAGGATTTCTTTCTCTTTGGCCTCAACAATTGATTCGATCGAGCGATTTTTCTCGTCGATGAGCTCATCAAGCTGCTTGGTCACATCAAACACATCGTCTTCCGTTGCGTTCCCAGCTTTCTCTTCGGATCGAATCGCATCGAGTGCGTCTCGCCGGACGTCTCGGAGGGCAATCCGGGCTTCTTCAGCAATTTTGCCCAGCTGCTTTGTGAGTTCTTGCCGACGTTCAGCAGTGAGTGGCGGAAACGTTACCCGAATCGCCTTGCCATCATTGACCGGATTGACGTTGAGATCGGATTCGCGGACTGCGGTCTCGATTGCCTGGAGCTGGTCAATATTCCACGGTGTGATCGCCACTTGGTTTGGCTCGGGAATGGTAATGGACGCAACTGATTGGAGTGGCACCATCGTCCCGTAGCTTGAGACTTGGAGCTTCTCAAAGAGGGCGGTACTCGGCCGGCCAGTGTGAATGTTGGCGAACTCGGCCTCGAGCTTCTCGAGAACCTCTGCCATCCGCTCCTTTGCCTGCTTGACTGATTCATATGCCATGGATCGCTCCTGTATGATGCACGCTGCCGTCTACCATATACAACATACCAAATACTATCGAGTGCTTGAGACCAATGTCCCGACCTGCTCGCCTCGCACGGCTCGAGCCAGGTTCCCCTCTTCAAGAATATTAAACACCAGGATTGGAAGCGCGTTGTCTTTCGCCAGGGTAAAGGCGGTCATGTCCATCACGGTGAGATCCTGGTCGATGACTTCCTGGTGGGAAAGCCGCTCAAAGCGGGTGGCGCGACCGTCTTTCTTTGGATCGGCCGAGTAGATGCCATCCACCTTCGTGCCCTTCAAGACAATCTCACACTTGAGTTCAGCTGCCCGAAGAATCGCCGCTGAATCAGTGGTGAAAAAGGGATTGCCCGAACCGGCAACGAGAATGACCACGCGCCCCTTTTCAGCGTGACGGATCGCCCGTCGGGGAATGAACGGCTCCACGACTTTGTCGGCGGGAATCGCTGACATAACTCGGGTGTAGAGACCGGCCCGTTCAAACGCATCTTGGAGCGCGAGTCCGTTGATCATTGTGGCGAGCATGCCCATGTAATCGGCCTGGACCCGGTCCATTGACGGATGGGCGTGGGTGCTCGCGCGGAAGATATTGCCGCCGCCAACCACGATCATCAGCTCGATCCCGGTGTCGTGGACGTCTTTCACTTCGCGGGCCAAGCGGGCCAAGGTCGGCCCGTCAAAGTTCTGGCCGGTACCGTTACTGAGGATCTCCCCGGAGAGCTTCAAGAGAACGCGCTGGTAGCTGGGCATATCTTTCGTATCGTAGTTGACCGCTCCTGGGAAAACAAGCTACGCTCGGCCCAACTTTACAGAAAGGAACCTGCCTCTGTGACGCATTTTCTCAAAGCAATCAACCTGTTGGCGCTCGGGGCATTGATATCCTGTGCCACAGGAATCGGTATCTATCTTTCTGG
>CAZOUL010000040.1:0-7045 GCA_964583025.1 uncultured Candidatus Saccharibacteria bacterium | reverse complement strand
GCCGCCGGTATCTACCGTATAGAGGCGGAAGGTCAGGTCGTAATCGCCATTGGCGACCACCGTGCCGTCGGCGTTCGTTAACCGGCCTTGGAATGGGAACTGGTCATTGATGCCCGCGGCGGCTTGGGTGGGCGAGCGTTCGATCACGCTCAGCACCAAGCTCACCGAGGCAATGAGCAGGGCAACAGTTGCCAGGACATGCGCGGGCGCGCGGAACGGATTATGGTGCCAATCCCGGTACCAACTGACGTTGTCGTAGAGGTAGCCATGCAAACGACGGGTACCAGGCAAGTACCCGCGGCGTGGACCCGCATACGTTTCCGAATTCAGGGAGTTCATCCCCTCCAAGTTGTCCCTCCAATCACTGCGATGCATTCATTATATGTAAGTTTCCTGCTTTCACAACGTGGAAAAACAAATGACGTGCGATGAGTTTCCTGTTCAAGAGAGAGCCTATATAATGAAACCAACGTTTCAGCGAAGGCGGGGCACGGTACGATCCCCCGATTTTACTTCCTCTTCTTGGAGTAAAGCATCGAAAGGGCTCACTTATGGACTTGAATCGATTTACGGTTAAAACCCAGGAAGCATTGTTTACGGCGCAAAACATTGCGCTCGAGCGGAACCAACAACAAGTGGATGTGGGACACGTGACGCTGGCGCTGGCCGAGCAGTCCGACGGGATTGTGAAGCCGCTCTTACAGAAGCTCAAAGTCAGCGAGCAGCTCTTGCGCTCACGGATCAACCAGCTCCTCGAACTCATGCCCCGTTCTTCGGCCCCGAGCGGCCAGTTCGGACAGGTGTATATTGCCGAATCGCTGCGACGGGTACTGGTTCAGGCCGACAAAGAGGCCAAGGCCTTAAATGACGAATACATTAGTACTGAGCACGTGTTTTTGGCGATTCTCGAAATCAACACGCCCGTTCGGCAAATTTTGAACGCGCTTGGTATCCACCGCGAAGAGGCGCTGAAGGCACTCTCGGACGTCCGGGGCAGCCAACGGGTCACCGACCAATCACCGGAGTCCAAATACCAGGTGCTCGAGAAGTTCACGATCGACCTCACCCGCCAAGCCACTGAAGGAAAGCTCGATCCGGTGATCGGCCGCGACGAGGAAATTCGCCGGGTGATCCAGGTACTCTCCCGTCGAACCAAGAATAACCCAGTCCTTATCGGCGAACCGGGCGTTGGAAAGACCGCAGTTGCCGAAGGCTTGGCCCAACGGATCATTGCGGGCGACGTCCCTGAGTCTATTGCCAACAAGAAGCTCCTGATGCTCGACCTCGGCTCACTCATTGCCGGCACGAAGTTCCGCGGCGAGTTTGAAGACCGGCTCAAGGCAATTCTGAAGGAAATCGACAGTACCGACGGCCAGGTGATTCTCTTCATCGACGAGCTCCACACGATTGTTGGCGCCGGTGCGACCGACGGCGCAATGGATGCTGCCAATCTCTTGAAGCCCGCCTTGGCGAGAGGGCGTCTCCGTACCATCGGCGCGACTACTCTCAAGGAGTACCAACAGCATATCGAGAAGGACGCGGCGCTGGAGCGCCGGTTCCAGCCGGTGATGGTGAGTGAGCCGAGCCCCGAAGACACGATTGCGATCCTCCGTGGCATCAAAGAGAAGTACGAAGTCCATCACGGGGTGAAGATCACTGACTCGGCCGTCATTGCCGCAGCTACCCTCTCCGACCGCTACATCACCGATCGGTTCTTGCCCGACAAAGCAATTGACCTTATCGACGAAGCAACAGCGGCCCTCCGCATGCAGATCGACTCGATGCCGGAAGAGCTCGACATGCTTAAGCGGCGGACGACACAACTCGAGATCGAACGTGAAGCCTTGAAGCGGGATACCACGAAGCAGGCCAAAGACCGGCTCAAAGAAGTCCAGGAAGAGCTTGCCAATCTCCGGGAGCAGACCGGCGAGAAGGAACTTCGCTGGAAGAATGAGAAAGAGATTATCACTGCGCTTCGCGACGTCTCAATGAAACTCGACCAGGCCCGGGCTGAGGCAGAAACCGCTGAACGAGAAGGAGAACTCGAAAAAGTGGCGATGATCCGCTACCAGCGGGTACCGGAACTCGAGCGGGAGCGCAGAGACCTCCAGAAGAAGCTCGCGGGGATCCAGAAGGATTATAAGTTCCTCAAAGAGGAAGTGACCGACGAAGACATTGCCCAAGTAGTTGCCCGCTGGACCGGGATTCCAGTGAACAAGATGCTCGAATCAGATGCCGCCAAGCTCGCCCGCCTCGAAGACGAACTTCACAAGCGGGTCGTTGGCCAAGACGAGGCAATCACGGCCGTGGCCAATGCGGTGCGCCGCTCGCGGGCCGGCATTGCCGAGGAATCAAAACCCGTCGGCTCGTTTATCTTCCTCGGCCCAACTGGCGTTGGGAAAACCGAGCTGGCGCGGGCACTCGCTGAGTTCTTGTTCGATGATGAGCACGCGATGATCCGAGTTGATATGAGCGAGTTTATGGAAAAACATGCGGCCAGCAAGCTCATCGGCGCTCCTCCGGGGTATGTGGGCTACGAATAGGCCGGCCAGCTCACCGAGCAGGTCCGGCGCCGCCCCTACTCTGTGATTTTGTTCGACGAGATCGAGAAAGCCCACCCGGATGTCTTCAATCTCATGCTCCAAATCCTCGACGACGGCCGGCTCACCGATGCCAAGGGGCGAGTGGTTAACTTCAAGAATACGATTATTGTCATGACCTCAAACATCGGCAGCGCGATGATCCAAGACTTTGCCGCCCAGCGGACAACCGGTTCGATCGGTTACGTTACTGCCGACCGTGAAGAGTCTCGGGAAGACCAGTTAAAGCACCGTGTTACGGAAGAGCTTCAGAGGTTCTTCAAGCCAGAGTTCTTGAACCGCGTCGACGAAGTGATTATCTTCAGGGCGCTTTCCGAAGAGCAAATTGCCGATATCGTCGACCGCCAGCTCGACCGGGTCGTGGCCAGGATCGAGAAACAACGCGGAGTCAAGCTCGCAATCGATGCGAAGGCAAAAAGCTTGCTGGCCAAAAAAGGATACGATCCTGCGTTCGGCGCCCGGCCGCTGAAGCGGGTCATTCAAACCCAACTCCTTGACCCGATTGCGATGATCTTGTTGCGGGCCGGCGAGTTACCCGAGGGGGCTGAGCTTAAGGTGAGTGCGAGCGGCGACGAAATCGTTATTGAGCCGCCCAAGGGGATCCAGTTTCTCGAAGAAGCGAAGGAAGTGGTTGGATCCTAAAGCTTGTAACTCTCGGGTTACCAGGTATAAGCTGCAAGGCATACGATGAGCTACGACCACCAAGCAATCGAAAAAAAATGGCAAGAGCGATGGGAAGAGGAGGGCGCCTACCGGGCGCCCGATTCAGTTCCAGGCAAAGAGAACTACTACGTTCTCGACATGTTCCCCTACCCCTCGGGGGCAGGTTTGCATGTTGGGCATCCAAGAGGGTTCGTCGCTACCGATGTCGTTGCCCGGATGAAACGTGCCCAGGGCTACAATGTTCTCCATCCCATGGGGTGGGACGCCTTCGGGCTCCCTGCGGAAAACTACGCCATTAAGACGGGGGTCCATCCGCAGGAAACGACCAGGCAGGCCATCGAGCGCTTTACCGGTCAAATCAAGGCAATCGGCCTTGGCTATGACTGGAGCCGGGAGATCAACACCTCGGACCCCGAGTATTACCGCTGGACCCAGTGGCTCTTCTTGAAGCTGTATGAGCACGACCTCGCTTACCAGAAAGAGGCGCCAGTCAATTGGTGCCCAAGTTGCCAGACCGTCCTTGCTAATGAACAAGTGAAAGATGGGGTGTGCGAGCGGTGTGGCAGCGAGGTAATACAGAAAAACTTAACTCAATGGTTTTTCCGGATCACCAAGTACGCAGACGAACTTCTCAGTGATCTTGATCGTCTCGACTGGCCGGAGCCTTTAAAAACAATCCAGCGCAACTGGATTGGTAAGTCCCAGGGGATGACGCTATATTTTCCGCTTCAGACGCCAACCAATGGCGTGGAATCGCTTGAGGTATTCACGACCCGTCCTGACACTCTGTTTGGCGTAACATACTTGGTGGTTGCTCCCGAACACCCCCTCCTCAGGGCCACGAGCGACGAGCGAGTCCAGGCCTATGTTGAGGAGTCACGCCATAAGACTGAACTTGAACGGAAGTCGACAGAGAAATCGAAAGCTGGCGTTCCAACTGGCCTCTCTGCTCAGCATCCCGTAACCGGCGAACTACTGCCGGTTTGGGTTGCCGATTATGTCTTGCCGAGCTATGGCACCGGAGCGGTGATGGCAGTGCCGGCCCATGATGAACGGGACGCCGCCTTTGCGGCAACCCACAACCTGCCGGCGAAGCCGGTTGTCAATACTGATACGAGTACTGGCCACGGGACGATTTTCAACTCGCAGACTCTGGATGGCCTACACTCACTCAACGATCGTGAAAAAATAATAAAGATCCTCGAAAAAGACGGGGTCGGCAAGCAATCTGTTCAATATAAACTTCGGGACTGGTTAGTTTCCCGGCAGCGCTATTGGGGAGCGCCGATCCCAATCATCTTCTGCGGCCGGTGCGGCGTGCAACCGGTACCAGAGGCTGATCTCCCAGTAAAGTTACCGACGGACGTTGACTTTCGTCCGAAGGGAGAATCACCGCTGGCTAGATCCGAGAGCTTCCACGATGTGAGGTGTCCCGAGTGCTCCGAACGAGCGCAACGGGAAGTTGATACACTTGATACGTTCGTTGATTCAAGTTGGTACTTCTTCCGCTACCTTGATCCAGCCAACACCGACGCCTTTGCTCGGGACGAGCTCATTCGGGAATGGCTTCCTGTCGCTCTCTACGTTGGAGGGGTTGAGCATGCGGTCCTACATCTTCTCTATGCGCGATTTATTACCAAGGCACTTGATGACCTTCTCTCAACTGGAGTCCGAGAGCCGTTCAAGGCACTGAGGAACCAGGGTCACATCCGGGCCGAAGACGGCGCCAAAATGAGCAAATCAAAGGGCAATGTCATCAATCCTGATGAGGTGATCGCTGAGTATGGCGCAGATACTTTCCGAACGTATGAGATGTTTATGGGCCCATTCGAAGACAGCATGCCCTGGAGTACGAGCTCGATGGTCGGGGTCCGTCGTTGGCTTGACCGGGTATGGAACCTCCAGGACCGCGTGGTTCCCGGCCACAGCGATGACCCGGAGCCAATCAGATCTGTCCACCAGGCGATTGCAAAAGTTACCGCCGACATCGATTCATTCAAATTCAATACGGCCGTGAGTGAGCTTATGATATGTGCGAACGCCCTTCAGCGGCAGAGTCAGGTGTCTTCTGAGTTATTTCGCCTCTATCTTACTATCCTCTCCCCGTTCGCTCCCCATGTGGCCGCCGAGCTCTTGGAGAAGACGGGTCATGCAGGTGGGTTCTTCAATGCTACGTGGCCCACGGCACGGACTGAGCTACTCGTTGCCGAGGAATCAACAGTCGCCATACAGGTAGACGGCAAGGTGAGGGCCACCATAGTGGTACCGAAAGACACCAATGCAGACGTGCTGATCCAGCACGCTCTACGAGAAGAGAATGTCGCCCGGCATCTTGCCGGTAGGGCGTACCGAACCGTTGTGGTTCCGAACCGACTTGTGAATTTCGTAACCAAGAGAGAAGGACGTTCGGTATAAACCTGGAAATTCCTGGCATTTTGGCGTAGACTACACGACCACAGAGGAAAGGATTGGCTATGGCAGAACCAAAGAAGAAACGATCAAAGACACGAAGCCGACGGGCCAGGCACAATCTCCGGGTTGAGCCCCAGGATCTGGTGAGCTGTTCCCAGTGTGGCGCTCAAATTATGCCGCACCGTGCCTGTTCCCAGTGTGGTTTTTACAAAGGCGCCGAAGTACTAAAAGGCTAACATCTACATCCTTATACTGGACAATGTCAGAAATTCACATATCCAACTTATTTAGGATTTCGGATTTCTTATTTCGGACTTCCCGCAATGGCTAACCGACATCTTTCTAGAACGATCATTGTCCAAGCCCTCTACGAATGGGATTTTCGTAAAAATGATTCTGCGGACGAGATTGTTCAGCGGGGCATTGATACATTCGCCAATGAAGCCGACGAACCGTTTATCTTCTCTGTTGTCCGGGGCGTCATCGATCATCTGGAGGAACTCGATCGGATGATCAGCGAGTTTGCCCCTGAGTGGCCACTCGACCAGATCGCGGTCATCGACAAGACCTTGCTCCGGGCGTCAGTATATGAGCTGCTGTGGATCGATGACGCGCCACCGAAAGTGGTAATCAACGAAGCAGTGGAGCTTGCCAAAACCTTTGGCGGAGACAGCTCAGCCAAGTTCATTAACGGGGTCCTCGGGACGGTGTTTCGGACCCATCCGAAGTTCGCAGAACTACAGAGTGAGGAGGCGAGCAGCAACGGGGATGCCGGATCGAACGAAATGCAGTCCATGGAGGAGATGAGCGATGAGTAAAGAGCTGGTTGAGTACGCGGATTCGCTTGGTTTACAGTTTCGCGATACCGACCTTTTGCAGCAAGTCTTTGTCCACCGATCGTACCTCAACGAGCATCGCTCGTTCCATCTATCGCACAATGAGCGACTCGAGTTTCTGGGCGACGCCGTGCTTGAGCTTGTGACGACCGAGCATTTGTATCGGACCTACGACAATCCTGAGGGCGAGCTCACGAACTGGCGCAGCGCCCTGGTCCGCGGCGAAATGCTCGCGACAATTGCCAAGCAGATCGGCATGGAACCACACTTGCTCCTGTCGCGTGGCGAACAGAAGAGCAAAGGCAAGGCCAGGCAGCTGATCCTCGCCAATGCCCTTGAAGCTTTTATTGGTGCTATCTACCTTGACCAAGGATATGAAGCGGCACAGCAGTTCATCCGAGAACACCTGCTGATTCACCTCGACGACGTACTTGCCAAGCGCCTCCACGTGGATGCGAAGAGCGATCTACAAGAAAAAAGCCAGGAGGCGTTCGGGATTACTCCAAGCTATAAAATTCTCTCCACCACAGGCCC
>CAZOUL010000039.1:328-7159 GCA_964583025.1 uncultured Candidatus Saccharibacteria bacterium | reverse complement strand
TGGTGTAGCCACTCGTGGCATTGCTGCCGGCGGTCATCGTGTGGGTACAGGTGCCAGTAGTGCTGGCGGTAATCGCCCCGAGGTCACAGGTGGTAGAGTCTACTGTGAAGGTGAGAGCGGGATTGACCTGGGCGGTGATGACGACGGTGCCCGTTTCAAATCGTACGATTGTTGTGTCGAGACCACCACCACTACTGCCCTGGAAAGCCGACTGTGTCGGATAATCGGTCGATACCGTTACACCAAGGAGAAAAATCGATGTATCATTAAAGGACTGAATGCCTTCGCCTCCATCCCCACCACTCCCGCCAAAGAATGTGGAAAATTCTAGGCTCGAACCAGTGGCATCAATTTTGGTTACAAAGGAGTCAGACGTACCATTGCGCGTCTCCTGGTATGGATCCTCCATGGGAAAATCTGCCGAAGTAGTATCTCCGGTTACATACACATTCCCGTCGTCGTCAATATCCAGACCTTTGCCGAAGTCATCACCTGTTCCCCCTAGGTACGTGGAAAAAATCAGCGATGATCCAGTAGGCGCTAACTTGGTTACTACGGCATCCCTCGTGCCACCGCCGAAAATACTCTGGAAAGCACTCGCTGTTGGATAGTTAGTCGATCGAGTATTGCTTGTAAAGTACAAATTGCCGGCTTCATCGAGAGCCAAACCTTTGCTTGTTGCCAGCGATTCTTCATCGCTCCCACCAATGTAGGTGGAGTAGTCGAGCGCAGAACCGGCAAGGTTAAACTTGGAGACAAAAAAATCGTAATTACCTGCAAGAGATCCCTGGTATGCAGAAACGGTGGGGAAATTTGTCGAGTTCGTATAGCCGATAACATACGCGTTCCCTACGTCATTAACCGCCAACATCCGAGCAGCATCATCTCCTGTAGAACCGAGATAGGTTGAGTAGATAAGGGAAGTGCCCGAGCTATTAAATTTGCTCAAGAAAGCATCTTGCGTGCCGCCGTATGAACCCTGGTAGACGCAGTCGGAAAGTTTGTTGCGTTAGTTTGTCCGGCTACATACACATTCCCCGCGGCATCGACTGCGATTGCCCTTCCAAGCTCGGTACCTGAGCCACCGCTTCCTCCAAGGTATGTAGAGAAAATGAGCGCTGATCCCGTAGGATTGATTTTGGTCACAAACGCATCTTGTGGACCAGCGCGCGACCCTTGGTAGGCACTTGCTGTTGGAAAATTGGACGACGTTGTCCGGCCAGTAATATACGCGTTTCCAGCAAAATCTACGGTTATTGCCGCATCTGCATCCGCGCCACTCCCACCCAAATACGTGGCATAGACAAGACTCGAGCCATCGGCCGCCATCCGCACGAGAAAAATATCCGTTGAACCCGAATTGCTCCCTTGAAACGCGGAAGCGGTCGGAAAATTCGTGGAGCTTGTATGGCCAACGACGAAGATGTTGCCATTTGGGTGGACCTCAAATGCACTTCCGCTGTCACTGCCAGAACCCCCTAGGTAGGTAGAGTAGCTTACCACTACTGGATCAATCACCAACTCCTTCGCCGTATCATAGTCGGCCAGAGCAAACTTCACGGTATTGTCCTCAGCAAGGACGTAAGAAGAATCAACGGGAGTGTCCTTGGTTTCTTGGTAGGTGAACGGCTTGGCAAAGACGGTCGTGCCGTGGTCCTGGGTGAGGACGAGGTTGCCGTCGTCATCGATCGAGATGTCGTTCGCGCCCTCGAACTGGAAAGCGATCTGGTCGGGATTAGTTCCTGGAGAAACGACGAAGTCGTGCTCCAGTTGGGAGTTATTTCCGTAATAGACAAGGTCAATACCGGGGTAGACCTCGTCGTACTGGACCTTCTCGTAGTGGGGGACGTCGGTCTGCCACTTGGATTCGTCGTTGCCGACGAAGTAGTTGGAGCGGCTTTCTTGTTCGTTCAACCCTTCAACGGCTGGGGCTTCATTGGCACCGACGAGCGACACCCGGAGGACATCGGCAGTATCTTCGTACGAGCGGACGAAGACCGTCTCGGTGGGAGTGAAGTAGGTGGTGGTGCTGCCCGTCCGATTGAGGAACTGCACCGAGTCGTCTGTTTGGCCGAGGTTGGGTTCGAAGACGAGGGGGAGCGTGCTGTAGCCTTGGGCGACCTGGGCCTTGGTGTCTTCGTCAGTCGCTGCCGGCAGGGCTAGGAACGCGTTGCCGAGACTCGCCATGACGAGCAAAAGAAGTGATGCGAGGTGCGCACCGACTCGTTGGAGACGGCGAGTATTATTCCGAACCATATTACCCTCCTTCAGTTGACTCCAATCTACCGATCCTAGCGATAACGGGCAACGTTGGCGTTGTGCTCTTCAAGCGTGGTTGCGAAGTGGGCCACGCCGTCGTGATCGGTCACGAAGTAAAAATAGTCGTGGTCTTCAGGTTGGACAGCTGCCTGGATCGAAGCCAAACCGGGGCTACAGATTGGCGTGGGTGGTAGGCCGGCAGTTCGGTAGGTGTTGTAAGGAGACTCAACCCCTTGATAATCAGCTCGAAGCACCTCTGGCCACCAATCGATCTCATCGCACTCAGCCGCTGCTTTGTACTGCTCGGCAACGCAATCCGGGTACAGCTGGTTTGCCTTTGCAAACTGCACCGTGGGATCGGCATCGAGCTTCATGCCGATGTCGAGCCGATTGGTATACACCCCGGCAATTTTTGCCCGATCTTCGTCGTGCAGGGCCTCGCGCTCAACGATTGAGGCGAGAACCAGTTGGTCGTAGGTTGGCGCAAACCTGTCGGTACGCAGCTCGAAGTTATCAACCAACTTGTCGATAATGGTTGAAGACGTGCTTTGCTGCGCAAACCGATAGGTATCTGGAAAAAGTACACCTCGCAGATACGGGTTGGTAGACGGAGTAGTGGCAAGCGAGCTTGAGGTAAGCTCTAGCGCCTCATAAAATGCTCGCTGATCCTCAATCAGTCCTTTGGCCACCAGCTGATCGGCTACCTCCTCAACCCGCCATCCTTCCAGAAACGTTACCTGTTCCTCCGACACCACTCCGGCCGCGAGCATCGCCAGAATCTCAGTAACTGACTTGGTCGGTTCAATCTCATAAATCCCGGGAAGTATCGTCCCCCCTCTGACTGCGACCACCGCCTGGACAAGCAGGGGATGCTGGACCAGGCCTGCCTCATGAAGCACTTCGGCAACTTCATAGACAGTGTCCCCTTCTTCCACGATGAGGGTCAGGGGGCGGGCAGATGGGTTGTGTGGCTTGGTCACTGCCTGCCAGGCCAGCCAGAACGCCCCGGCGAGCAATAGGAATGCCAACAGCCCAACAATCCCGATCCACATAAGCCAACGTCGGCACCCGCGTACCGATGGTTGCTCATCCATTCGTACCTCGCTCGCTCAAGTACTGTTCGAGGATTAACCGAGCAGCCCGAGCATCACTATCCTGGGATTTGCGGGAAGCTCCCTCCTCGCCAAGCTGCCGCTCCGCTTCTTTCGTCGAAAGCGTCTCGTCAACGCCGGCAATCGTCAGATTTGGCAAACCCCGCTGAAGTTCATCTCGCAGTATGTGCAAGAGATCCTGTTGCCCGCGGGGCACGCCGACAACCAGGGTCGTTGCTTGGTACTCGTCAATGAGCCCTTGTACCACCTGAATAAGTTCTGCCGGCTCTTGGTAGTGCACTGTGGGCAACTCCAGGACGAGCTCACCGGTTGGATTCACTGCCACGCCAACCCGTCGAGCCCCGAGATCAAGCGCAAGAATCGCCACACTCCTACTCTCGGTCGAGCTCGAGAACGATCTGGCGATCACTGGTAGGAATTCGCTCTCGAAGTGTTGGACGAAGTTGGACAGCTGCCTCAATGACCCCCTCACGCTCCGCCAATAGCGACTCGGCTTCGGCAACCGTCTTCCCGGCAATTGCTTGCCTGATCTCGTCTTGATCGAGCGTCGCAACGACTTTCGTTCGTAACGTAGCATTGACCACAAGCACGCCCTCTGAAAAGTCGAGCCGTTCGACCGTCGTTTCTAGCGTATCCTGGTCTTCGTCGAGCACAAGCTCCTTATTCTCTGGGAGGGTACTCCTCACCTTGGCAAGCACGACAGCTTCGAGATCACTGAACGAAAAGGCAATCGTCCGGGCCCGAAGGGTCGCTTCGAGCTCAAACGAATCAGCTTCCTCGCCGCTCTGCTTCGAACTCGTCGAACTCATCACCTCGATATCGGTTGTTCCGCTCATCATCGTTTTTGCCCCGGCCTGATCCTTGAGCTGTTGCTCAAGGATCTCTCTCTGGGCATCAATGAGTCCATTCTTAGCCCGGTCAATGTCGCTCTCTGTCACGACCTTGACCGTCTGGCTCTGGCCACCGGCAAATGCCTCGGAATTCGTCGCTGTGACCTTCTCGGCCTGAGCACCAGAGAGTCCGGCAATGGCAAAGGACCCTGCCCCCAGGTTATATTGATCGCCTGGCTGCGCCGCTTCGACGCCTACCGACGCCTTGCCCGGAGTAATCACCGGATTGCCGCCCGAGTCGAGCGAAACTTTCGCTGCAGGAACCGTAACCGCCTCTGTGGTAAGAAAGCTGCTGCCTGCCCGCGAAAGCTCGGCTCCCGCGGCAATCTGAACCGGTTCGCCTAAACCGTTCGACAACTGCACCGTACCTGTTGCCTTGGTGCCAATTTCCTTCTCGCCGGTGGCCTCGAAAGTCTCTTTCGCCACGACTTCAGTCTCAATTTTCTGACCAGGAACAGTCCCAGTCTCAGGGTCACTGGTTGTTGCGGCATTATCAACCCGAGCCTGAATCGTCTCTTCAAACGGATCGCTCTTCAGGGTAAGAGTTACGCTCGCCTGAGGATAGAGGGCAAAAAACCAGTAGAGTCCGGCGATCAGGGCCACGGCGAGCAGGCCACCAATCGTCACGAAACGACGCTTCCTAGCAAGCATTGCTCCCGAACGGTCGAGTTTCTTAGGATTTTTGCTTGGGGTCGCTGCCGGAACGGTTGCCGCTACGACTGGCGCTGCCGGAGCTTGAGCCTCAGTGATTGCGGTATCGTCGTAGCGACGTACCGGTACGGCTGGCGGGCTTGTTGGCTCACTCGCCTGGGGCTCCTCAATTTCAATGACATCGTCGATCGATGGCTTTGGCCCGACAGTGGGAGTAATCGGCTCCGCGTCGGTTGCTGAAGCGTACACCGGAATACCCACGTGGGCTGCCAGTTTCATGCTAATCGCATCTTGGGTCACAATCGCGATTTCTTTCTTGAGCTCCCGGGCCTCCCGCTCAAGCAGCCGGAGATTAACCACGCTCTTTGCCAGCACTGCCCCTTTGGGCAATACCAAGGCAACTGAATCGCCTGACACGGCCTTCACCTTGTCGATAACTGAAGTAATTTCCTCGTCTGGTTCTAAGTAGAGAATATCTTCCATTATGCCCTCAACGATCGTAACACTCGGCCGACCATATTGTCTTTGGTACTGGGCCGACCAACTAAATCTATGGCGAGATTCGCAAGTGCCATCGGCGTCACGTCTTGAACGGTTGTTAACTGGCCCGTCAGGTCTACGACGGTCACCACTTCCTTTGGCTCGAGAAAGTGAACGCTCGGCTTCTTGGCGAAGGGCAACTTCTTGCCCCATCGCCCACTCTTGAGCATTTGGGCAATGTCAGGAAGTCGGCTACCTCCCCCGCACAGAAGGATTCGCGACGGCAGCAGCTCCACCGATTGGAACTCGCTCAACGTGAGCTCAATACCCGACAGCCACACGTCAAGATCGGTCTGGAGGGCCGCTTTTACTTCGTCACGGTCTGATTTCTGGAGCTCGCCCGCCGCATAGGTAATCTTTTTCTCTTCAGCTTCTGCAAAACTAGTACCGAACACATTCATGAGCCGCTTGGTAAAAGCCCGGCCGCCGATGGCAAACATTTTCGTTCCGACGAGTCCGCCGTTGTTCACCACGGCGACGTCGGTCGTTCCGCCGCCGATGTCGATGAAGATGGCTGAAAACTCGGTTGACTCGGCCGGCCCGGTCACCCTAGCCACAGCATACGGCTCAGCTGCGACCGACAAGAGGTCAAGCTCAAGCTCCTCGGCAATGGTCTGCAGTGCTCCCAAATGGACGATGGGAGCGAAGGCCGAGTAGATACCTACCACTACTTCGCGACCCTGGAAGCCCAGCGGATTCGTCACTTTATACCCATCGATCCGAACGTCAACGATCGCGGCGTTCACGAGCCGAACGTCGATTTCGGCGTGTCCGGTCTCCCAGGCCAACATTGCCCGGGCCCGGTCGTGGGCCCGCCGCTGTACTTTGGCGAGAATTTCCTGAAGCTCGGTCGAGGAAATCTTTTCTAGTGGTTCCGGGCGGATATACTTGATCGTCGTGGTTGCCCCCTTCACTAGCTCGCCGGCAATGCCCATCACTACCTGCTCGGGCAAGAATCCAGCCTGCTCGGCAGCTTGCTCGAGTGCTTTCTCGCAGTTCTCGATGACGCCGTGGATGTCGGTGACGGTCCCCCCTTGCATGTCGGAAAGTCGTTGACGTTGACGGCCGACGCCTCTGACTTCGGCAACCTGCTCCTCATTGACCTCAAAAATCAAGGCTTTCACGAACTCAGTGCCGATATCGAGCGAGATCGCCTGCCGAGTCTCCTGGTTCGCTTTGCTTACTCCGAACAGTGCCATCGCCCTCCTGGACACGCCCTACGTAACGACGCGTACTCGCGACTTGCCATCAAGTATACCAGCCGCCAAGTCTCACGCCACCGTGGCCTTAATCCGCCGAATACCTGCCCCAGCCGACTGCTCTTTGGTAATCGTGATCGTCCCAATGAATTTGCCATTGCGATCTTTCATAGAGGACGA
>CAZOUL010000039.1:0-318 GCA_964583025.1 uncultured Candidatus Saccharibacteria bacterium | reverse complement strand
CCAGTGCGGCTCACATGAGGACCGCCGCAAAACTCTTTCGATGGCGCCTGGTTGATGTCGTCACCCAAGTAGTAGACGCTTACCTTTTCCGGATACTTGTGGTCGAAGAAATGCAGGGCGCCGGTGCGCTTAGCCTCAGCCAAGGGTAGTTCCACGCAGTTCATCGGCAGATCCTGCCGCACAAGCTGGTTGGCCACAGCCTCAACCTGCTGAATTTGATCAGCGGTCAGTTTGTCCGGATGGGTAAAGTCGAATCGGAGCCGCTCCGCATTGATATCCGAACCTTTCTGGCTGACATGGCCACCAAGCACCTCGCGG